>RFXY01000037.1 GCA_009921385.1 Pseudomonadota bacterium | reverse complement strand
AAAAAAGAACAAGCTAGCGAAAATATTTTGTTAAATATACAAGCTATATTCACAATTCTTAAAAACAAAAGTCTAACTTTTGATCTAAATTTAATTATTGATACCGACGATAATTTAACAACAAAGCAAGACAAAGTTGATGATATATTTCAAGAATTAAAAAAATCTCAACTAAAAATTGATAAAACAGAATATTTTTTGTTACCAGGTGCTAAAAAAAATGGACAACTTGAAGATTTAATCTATGAATCTTTATCTACTTTATTAACACCCGATTTTAAGTGTTTTGATATTTTTAAAGAATGCATGAATCAGCCTTCTATAAAACCTCTACATAACAAAAATGATAACTTTTTTTCTAAGTTAAAATTAGAATGTTATTTTGCTTTTTTTGCCAATAAAGATAACGATACTTCTTGCGATATAGCAAAAAAATTAAAATTTATAGAAGAAAAATTTACATCAAACAACAAAGAGAAAGTAGGGCAAATTTATTCCGAACTAATCTTGGCAATATCAACATTTATCAACCAATGACAAACATTAAAAATATCAGAAATTTTTCTATCGTGGCTCATATCGATCACGGCAAATCAACCTTGTCTGATCGGCTAATTCAAGAGTGCGGAGCCATAGAAGAGCGAGAAATGACATCACAAATTCTTGATTCAATGGATATCGAAAAAGAACGAGGCATTACCATTAAAGCTCAAACCGTGCGATTGCAATATAAAGCCGATAACGGCGAAACCTATATGCTAAACCTAATGGATACTCCTGGGCATGTCGATTTTGGCTACGAGGTAAGCAGGTGCTTGGCTGCTTGTGAAGGCTCAATTTTGGTGGTAGATTCTACTCAAGGAGTTGAGGCTCAAACTTTGGCAAATGTTTATCAAGCAATTGATAATCATCACGAAATTGTGTCAGTGCTAAACAAAATAGATTTACCTGCTTCTGATTGCGAAAGTGTCAAAAAACAAATCGAAGAAGTGATTGGCATCGATGCTTCGGAGGCGATTTTGGTTTCTGCCAAAACTGGAGTGGGAATTCATGAAACTTTGGAGGCTGTGGTTCATCGATTGCCCGCCCCCAAAGGCAATGCTCAGGCCGATTTTAAAGCTTTGCTGATTGACAGTTGGTATGATCAATATCTTGGAGTTATTGTTTTGGTGCGGGTGATTGATGGAGTGCTAAAAAAAGGGCAAAAAATCAAAATGCTGGCCGCCAATGCTGTGTATCAAGTTGATTCTGTGGGTTTTTTTACTCCTAAAAAAATTTTTTGCGAGCAGTTAAATGCAGGCGAGGTTGGTTTTATCAATGCCCAAATCAAACAAGTGGCAGATTGCAAGGTGGGCGACACTATTGTTTATCACAACAACGAAAATGCCAAAGCTTTGCCGGGGTTTAAGCAAAATCAACCTGTGGTTTTTTGTGGAATTTACCCAATTGATGCTTCGGATTTTGAAAAATTTCGCGATGCTTTGGCGAAACTGCATTTAAACGATTCGAGCTTCGAATATGCACCCGAAAGTTCTTCGGCACTTGGCTATGGTTTTCGGTGCGGGTTTTTGGGGCTTTTGCACCTGGAAATTATTCAAGAAAGGCTTGAAAGAGAATTTGACCTCGATTTAATCACCACCGCCCCTTCGGTGGTTTATAAAGTTTATTTGCGAAACAACGAAATCAAAGAAATTCACAGCTCGGTTGAAATGCCCGACCCAGTAAAAATTGAAAAAATGCAAGAACCTTGGATCAAAGCAACCATTATGACTCCCGACACCTATTTAGGTGCGGTGCTTGATTTATGCACTCAAAAGCGAGGAGTGCAAAAAGAACTCACCTATGTTGGCGAAAGAGCGATGCTAATTTATCGCCTACCGCTCAACGAAATTGTTTACGATTTTTATGATCGTCTAAAATCGTACTCAAAAGGTTATGCTAGTTTTGATTGGCAAATGGACGGCTACGAAGAAAGCCAGCTTGCCAAGCTAAATATTTTGGTAAATGGCGAGTCGGTCGATGCACTATCTTTCATCACTCACAAAAGCAGGGCAGAAAGCCGGGGCAGGGCAATTTGCACCAAGCTAAAAGATCTTATACCAAGGCAGATGTTTGCCATTGCTTTGCAAGCCGCCATTGGTGGGAAAATTGTGGCAAGAGAAACTATATCGGCAATGCGAAAAGATGTTACGGCAAAGTGTTATGGGGGCGATATTTCACGAAAAAGAAAGCTTTTAGACAAGCAAAAAAAGGGCAAGAAAAAAATGCGAGAAATTGGTAATGTAGAAATTCCGCAATCTGCTTTTTTAGCCGCTTTAAAACTTGATGATTAGTTTTTAAAAATACTTCTAAATTCCCCTTGAATTGTTCTTAGACAATGGACTAAAAATAGAACACAATAAAGATAAACTAATGGTTGTTGCCCCAAGCCAAATCAAGTAAATTAGGGGTTTATGATAGATTCTTACAGCATAACTGTGGTTTTCGTCTTTTGTGCCTAAAACCACAGCCAAATCACCAAGCCAATAATGATAAATGCTGGTTTCGTTTGTGGTTTGGTTTGACACAGGATAATATCTTAATTCTGGTGTTAAGGTGGCTAATTTTTTTTGCTGTTTTGTTAAGTAAAAAATGCCTTGATTGCTTAAAAAGTTTTTACCAACCATATATTGAGTGCTATGAAATTCAAGTTTTAAACCCGCTATTTCTGTGCTTTCACCAATGTTTAGTTGTGTTTCTGCGGTGCTATCAAAATAGGCATTTGCCATAATGCCGGTAAGCAACATCAAAAAGCCAAGATGTGCCATTTTAGCAGATATTTTTTGCTTGGTAAAAATGTTGGTGAGTATGGCTAAAATGAGCGAAAAAACCAACAACCAACTAACTATCAACCAATCTTTTTGCGGTTTAAAATAAAGAACGGCACTAGCGACAAAAACCGCCACTATGATAAAAATGATTTTTTTCTGCTGAAATTGTTGTAAATGTTGCCAGCTTGCCACACTTAACAACAGTAAAAATGGTATTAAACCAACTGCAAAAATATGTTGATAATAGCTAGGCCCGATGGTAATTAGCTCTTGCCACAGGCCATTGGCTAAAATAGGGTAAAGAGTGCCAATAAAAACCACCAATAAAAACAGCAATAACAAATAATTTTGCATCAGCAAGGGTAGAATATAAGATTTTTTATTGCTTTTTTTACCCGCTATTTCGTTAAATTTATAGGCAAAAATTAAAAAGCCAAAAACTCCCACCAGCAAAACCAAAAAAATCATTGCAAAACCTCTCGCCAAATCAACTGCAAAAGAATGAACCGAAGTAAGAACACCAGATCGAGTAAGAAAAATGCCAAGCAAACACAAAATAGCATTAACAATCACTAAACAAACCAACCATAATTTAAATTTATCTTGTTTTTTAGCAAGCAATAAACAGTGTATGAGCATAATGCAGGCAAGCCAAGGCATCAAAGAAATGTTTTCGACAGGATCCCAAAACCAATAACCTCCCCAACCAAGCTCGCGATATGCCCACCAAGCACCCAAGGCAATGCCAACGGTAAGGCTGGCAAAAGTAAAATATAGCCAAAAATGCAATTGTTTTAGCAATTCTTTATGTAAGTTGTTGCTCATAACTGCCGACATAGTTAAAGAAAAAACTAAAATCGACCCCAAATAGCCACAATAAAGCATTGGCGGGTGCAGTGCCAAGCCGATATCTTGCAATAATGGGTTTAGGCCTAAGCCTGCTTTTGGAACAGGAAAAATCGGCAAAAATGGGTTAGAAGTGGCAAGAGTGTAAAAAGCAAACATAGTGATGATGGTGGTTTGAATGGCGACCGTGTTGATTTTTATTGATAAATCGAGCTTGCTTTTTAGCAAAAATACAGTGTTGTAAATTAAAAGCACCAAAATTAGCAACAACATCGAGCCTTCGTGGTTGCCCCAAGCTCCTGCAATTTTAAAGATCAGCGGTTTTAGATGATGCGAATTTTGATAAACATTTAGAACCGAGTAGTCAGAAATTACAAAACTATAAATCAGGCACAGCTTGCAACATAAAGCAACTAGCAATAATGCAAAATTTAAGATATAAATTGTTTGCATATTGGTTTTGTTTTTTTTGCCAAAAAAAGCTAAAAAACTTAAACATCCGCCAATGGCAACAATGAAAATTAGCAGACAAAAACCTATTTTAGCAATCATAAACCATTTGTAAATTGCATTGCATAGGCATTATTTGCTGGCAATAAATTGTTTTACTTCTTCTAAATTGTTGTCAAGAACTGTATATTTTTCGGGCAGATCAAACAAATTATGCAAAAAATTAGGCAATTTTGGTTCGGGCATTTTGGCTTGCAAAATCGCATCTGGAAATTTGGCAGGATGTGCGGTTGCCAAAGTAATGACAGGCTCTTTTTTATAGTGCTTGCTATTCATAAACTGCAAAGTGGCTTCAAAACCAATGGCGGTGTGCGGATCGAGGACTTCGGAAGTTTGTTGATAGGCTTGCTGAATGGCAGAAATCGTGGTTGCATCAGAAACTTCAAAACCAACAAAATCGGCAGAAATCGTTCTTTGAATTGTTTCGTTTAATTTGAGATGATTGGTTCTTTCAAATTCTTGCATTGCCAAACCAATAGAATTTTCGAGTTTATGAGTTTTTGCCACATCAAAAATCAATCTTTCAAAATTGCTAGCCACCTGAATGTTCATGCTAGGCGAAATGGTTTCGATCATTGGTTGTTTTTTATAATCGTTGTTTTGCAAAAACCGCACCAAAATGTTATTGTTATTGGTGGCGACAATCAGTTTATTGATGTTTAACCCCATTTTTTTTGCTAAATAACCAGCATAAATATCGCCAAAATTGCCGGTTGGCACCGAAAAAGAAACCCCACTGCTGTTTGCCACTCGTAAGCCACTATAAAAATAGTAGACTATTTGAGCCATAATTCGAGCAAAATTAATAGAATTTACGGCAACCATTTTTTTGCCATTTAAAAATTGCTGATTAACAAACATTTTTTTGACAAAATTTTGACAATCATCAAAATTGCCTTGCAAAGCGATATTAAAAACATTGTCGGCGATAACGGTGGTCATTTGTTTTCGTTGCACTGCCGAAACTTTTTGATGAGGATGTAAAATAAAAATTGTGGCACTTTCGCACATTTTGCAACCCTGAATGGCGGCCGAACCAGTGTCGCCAGAAGTTGCTCCGACAATCACTATTTTTTCTTTTTTTAAAGATAATAAATGTTCAAGTAAATTTCCTAAAAATTGCAAAGCAAAATCTTTAAAAGCCAGTGTTGGCCCATGAAACAATTCGAGTAAATAATGATTGCTAGCCAGCTGTTTTAGTGGGGCAATTGCTTGATGATTAAAGTTTTCATAAGATTTGGCGATAATTTTTTTATAAACATCTTCGCTAATGCTTTCTGAAACAAAATTATAAGTTACCTCAAAAAATAATTCTTGGTAGTTCATTTTTGCCATTTCGGAGAGCTTTTTTTGGTCAAACAATGGTAAAAATTCTGGCACATACAGACCGCCATCTGGTGCTAGCCCTTGTAAAATCACATCGTTAAAAGATAAGGCGGGAGAAGATAAACGAGTTGAGATAAATTTCATAAAAAAATTTTATTGGCAAGCCAAACACTCTTCGTATTTGTCTTCTTGCTGGTTGTTAAGATTAATTTCGTTTTGTTCAACTTTGTGTGAAACTTTGTCTGCTCTTTGAATTGAGGTTGAGCGACAATAATAAAGGCTTTTTAGGCCTTTTTGCCAAGCTCGAAAATGCATTTCGTGCAGATATTTTTTCGAAACATTGCCAGGTAAAAATAAATTGATACTTTGCGCTTGGCAAACATACTCTTGTCTCTCGGCCGCTAAATCGATAATCCATCGCTGATCGATTTCTTGAGCGGTTTTAAAGACCATTTTTTCGTGATCGTCTAAAAAATTAAGATGTTGCACCGAGCCTTCGTTGGTGGTGATTGATGACCAAATATCTTCGGTGTTTTTACCTTTGCTTTCAAGTAGTTTAACTAAATTTTTATTTCGCACATTAAAAGAGCCTGTAAGGGTTTTTTGGGTAAAAGAATTTGCCACAAAAGGCTCAACTCCAGGTGAAGAATTGTTGGCGATGATAGAAATTGAAGCGGTGGGGGCGATGGCGATTTTATTAGAAAATCTCTCATTAAAACCAGCTTCTAGGGCATCGGGACAGGCACCTTTTTGTTTGGCTAATTCTTGCGAGGCTAAATCGACTTCTTGTTTAATTTTTTGAAAGATTTTTTTGTTCCACACCTTGCTCATAGCCGATTCGATTGGCACATTTTTGCTTTGTAAAAAAGAATGAAAGCCCATCACTCCAAGCCCAATACTTCTTTCTCGCATAGCAGAATATTTGGCTTTTGCCATAGAATCAGGAGCGGTATTGATGAAATCTTGCAAGACATTATCTAAAAATGAAACAACATCAAAAACAAATTGAGAGTTATCTTTCCAGGCATCGTAATATTCGAGATTTAAAGAAGACAAACAACACACTGCTGTTCGGTCGTTGCCGAGATGATCGATGCCGGTCGGCAAAGTGATTTCTGAGCATAAATTAGAAGTTTTTACTGTGAGATTGAGTTTTTTATGATGGGCGGGAATGGCTTTATTGACGGCATCGATAAACAAAATATATGGTTCGCCAGTTTCGATTCTGGTGGTAAGAAGTTTCACCCACAATTCTCGGGCTTTTACGGTTTCTAAAACCTTGTGAGTGTAGGGGCTTTTTAGATGAAAATCTTCGTTTTTTTCAACCGCTTTCATAAACTCATCGGTAATCACCACACCATGATGCAAATTAAGAGATCGGCGGTTTTGATCGCCACCAATTGGCCTTCTGATATCGATAAATTCGTTGATTTCGGGGTGGTGAATAGGCAAATAAACTGCGGCAGAGCCTCTTCTTAGGCTACCTTGCGAAATGGCTAAGGTTTGAGAATCCATCACTTTAATAAACGGCACAATGCCCGAAGTTTTGCCGTTGCCTCGAACTATTTCGCCGATAGATCGTACATTGCCCCAATAACTACCAATGCCACCGCCTTTTGAAGCTAGCCAAACATTTTCGTTCCATAAATTAACAATGCCTTCTAAAGAATCGGAGCACTCGTTTAAAAAACAAGAGATGGGCAAGCCTCTTTGAGTGCCGCCGTTGCTTAACACTGGGGTGGCGGGCATAAACCACAAATCGGAGATGTATTGATATAAACGATTGGCATGGGCAGAATCGTTGGCATAAGCACTGGCAACTCTGGCAAATAGTTGCTGAAAGTTTTCTTCTGGCAATAGGTAGCGATCTTTTAAGATCGCTTTGCCAAAACTACTGAGATTTTGATCTTTTTGCAGATCTAAATTGATGCTAAACATTGTTAAAGAAAATAAAAATGAAAAAATATTGATTAGTAAATTTTAGTGCCTATTTTCAATTTTGCAATAACTTTTAAACCAGCAACTTTCAGATAATTAAAATAACTGGTTTTTAAATACTTGCAAATAATGAAAAGTCATTTAAAATTTTACTACTTATACCATTTCCATTATCAATATATGGAGGTGAAAATATTGCTCGAAAGAGTTGAGTAAATTAATATTGTAAGTAAAAAAAGCATCGAAGAGAAAACAAAATTTATCAAATTTTTTAAAAACTTTGGCTCTAGACAATTTTAGAGAGGATTTTCTCTAATTATTTTCAACAAAATTTTATATAAATTTTGTTTTTTCGTTATTAAATCTAAACTCACTTTCTTTATAAGTGCAAGATAAACTTATCATCGTTTAATCCATTAAATTTTGCCAATATTTTCTTTGCCAAAATATAAGCTAGCTCCAAAAATATTCTATGCCATTGACATGATTTTTACCATAGATAATCTTTTGGCGAATTCATTTTTTGCCAAAAGATTTTATTTAAAACTCTATGGTGGAGTATAGCCATTTAATATTAAAACCACCATTTAAGCTAGCTTAAACTTTACTTAAATTTTACTTAAATTATTCGGGGCAACCATCTGTATTAATAATTGACCATTCTAAAATTTTACCCCAAAAATTAATTTTACTAATTGGCATTAATTGTTCTTTAGTGCAGTTTCTTTACTATCTCGATCGTAAACTCTTCCATCTCGTT
>RFXY01000036.1 GCA_009921385.1 Pseudomonadota bacterium | reverse complement strand
TTTTATTTTTACTTTTTTATGCCGGATTTTATGATACCCTTAGACAGCAGTGATTCTGGAAGTGAATCTGATGTTTCTTCTGATGACTCTAGTTCTGCTGTTTGGTTGCTTGATAGAGGAAATGCTTCACAAGATATTGATCGCAATAGGATCGCATATCTTTTAAGGCAAGGTCGATTAGCTACTGTTGCACTGCGCGATGCTGGTGTTGCAAATGCTGTTTATTTGAATCAAGACCAAATTACTCAAAAAATGAGAGAGCTTTTAGAATTGATAATTCAAAAAAAAGATAGTGAAGATTTGTTAGACAATATTTATAATTATTTTACAATATCTGAACCATATTTTTTTAGAGGACAAAATTTAACCGAACAAGGGGTAAAAGATTTTTTTAAAAACCAAATTATAATAGCTCGTTGCGAAAGTGTAAAAGACCCATCAGGAAAAACCTATATTAAAGATGGTAAAGGTGCAGAATTTCTTGCAACAATAGGATCGATAATATTAAGTAAAATTAAATTGGAGGATATTTCTTCAAAAAAAGAAGATGGGATTGTGAATTCTTTAAAAGAATGTGTCAGGGGGTTGGAAGATATGAGATTGGTAAGTCAACCTCGTCCAACTTCAGCTGTTAATTTAGCAGGAGTAAAAAAAAATATTGTCAGTTTATAATATTGCCTTGATATGTTTAGTAAAAATATTTGCAAGTTCATTATATTGTTTTCAATTTAAAAAAATTGTGCTTAAATACTGATTTTCAAATTAAAATGGTATAAATTTATGATTTTACAAGAATATCAATATTGTTTAAACGGCGATCAGCCTAATTTTCGACCAAAAAAAATGGTCATTATGCTGCACGGTTATGGTTCGAATGCTAAAAGTTTGTTGGAGTTGGCTCGGTTTTTGGCTTTGCCCGAAGTGGTTTTTGTTGCTGTAAATGCGGTGAGTCGCTGGGAAGGTGGTTTTTTTGATAGCTACCAATGGTTCTCGCTCTATGCCAATAACGGGCAAAGAAAGCAGTTGGCAGAAATCTCTTTGCAAATTAAAGAAGCAAATTTGCAACTTGCCAATTTTATTGCAGACCAGCTCAAAAAATGGCAACTTAATTATGCCGATTTAGTGTTGTTGGGTTTTTCGCAAGGGGCGATGATGGCGAACTATCAGGGGTTTACTTTGCCACAACAAGTGGCAGGAGTGTTAAGTTATTCTGGTAGAATTATTTTACCAACTTTGTTGCAACAGGCTATTTTGTTTAAACCAAAAACCTGTTTAATACACGGTAAGCAAGATTCGGTTTTGCCTTTTGAAAATTTTTTGGAAGCAAAAAAGATTCTTGCCGAATTGAATGTTGCTTATCAAGATTGTGCTTTAGATAATCTAGATCACAGCATTGATAACCGTGGCATCGAAGTTGGTAAAAAATTTTTACAAGAAGTGTTTTTATATTAATTTTAATTTTTTTATTTTTTACGTTAAACGATGAAAATCTTCCTATCAACAACAATACGATTATTTTATGAATTTAACAGTTGATTATTTTAAATTTAAAGATGGGGAAATATTGCAGTTAATAAAAGACTATTCTGAGGCTGTAGTAGGAGCGGAAGATTATACGAAGTTGGTAGATGAATTTGTTGAAAACCGTAGGCGAAAAACGGGGGAAGGGCTAGAGTGGCCAAGAGTCTCAGCACCAAGCGCAGCGGTTTCTGAAGCAAGGGTGGATGCAGGTGGTGAGGGAGCTCTTCTTCTCGAGGGACTTTAAAAATATAACAAAAATCTCCTTTAATTATTTATAACATCCAAGGCTTTTTGATGTAAAATGCTGTTGGCAGAGGCAAGAAGCTTGGTATTGGATTGTAGTTTTAGTTTGTTGCCCTGCCAATCGCTCACCACCCCGCCAGCATTTTGAATAATCGGAATAATAGCGGTGAAATCATAAACTTTTAAACCCGGTTCAATAATCAGATCAACAAAACCCATAGCTAAGCAGGCATAATTGTAGCAGTCGCCACCATAAATTACTCCGCCGATTTTTTGATATTTAGTGAGTTTGTTAATTGTTTCGAATGTTTTGAGATCTTCGTTGCAGAAAAAATAAGGAGAGGTGGTGCAAAGAACCGCATCGGCTAAATTGTGGCATTGTCTGGTTTTGATGGTTTGCTGATTAAAAATGGTTTGTTTTTGTTGGTTGGTGAACCATCTTTCTTGTGTGATTGGTTGGTTTATCATACCAAAAATTGGTTGCTGATGGCTAACAAAGCCAATTAAATTGCCAAAAACTGGCTTGCCTGTAATAAAAGAAGAAGTGCCATCTATGGGGTCTAAAACCCATAAATTATCGGCGGTTTCTTGGTGGCTTGGATATTCTTCGCCAATAATGCCGTGTTGCGGAAAGTGTTTTTTGATTTCGGCGATCCAAGCAAATTCTATTTCTTGATCTGCCAAAGTGACGGGGGATTGATCGAGTTTTGCCACTTCCCCATTAGCAAGCCGGTAATATTTTTTGGTAATAATATCGGCAATGTCTGCCAAATGATGGGCGAAGCTAATAATTTCCATTATTTTTCTATTAAAATATTGATTTGTTTCTTTTTACTATAGTTGCTTGCTGTGATGGTTTGTTGATAGCTTTTGATGTAGCATAAATCATCTTTTGGATTGTTTTTTTGGTCTTCGTCTTGGCAAAAATATATTTTGCCTTGTAAGAATAGTTTTTGATTATCGGCAACGGCATTTAGGCTTATTTTGTTGCTTTTGATGTCGTTCCAGTTAAAAAAAGCAATTAAATTTGCTTTATTCTCTTTGGCAATTTCTACTACACTTAAAAAACTCGGGGCAGATTGATTGATTTTCCAGCCCTTTTTGGCAGAAATATCGATAGCAATTTGAGTGTCGCTTGCTATTTGAGTGCTGGGAATATTTTCGAGGTTTGGTAAATATTCAAGAAAGCTTTCTTTGGGCAATTTGAGTGGCGGAACGATGTTAAAAAGTTTAGAAGCAAGAGAAGTTCGATTGATGTTGATAATTCTGTTGTTGCCAGAATCAACAAGATAAAAGCTATCGATGCCAAGCAAAATGTTGTGTGGTTCATCGAGTTGAGTGTTGTTGCCTAAATTGTCGCCTTGGTTGTTTTTTATTAGTTCTTGCTCTTGATAATTGGTTGAATCGAGTTTGAGAAGAGAATTTGCGAAAGTGTTGGCAATGTAAATGCCGGTGTCGTCAACGGCAAAGCCTCTGGCATTTTGTAATTTATTGTGAGTATTGCTGTATATTTTGCTAATTTGTTGATTTTTGTCGACAAGATAAAGGGCGGAGTTGGCAGAATCAAGCATATAAAGTTTTTTGTTGAAAACATTGAGTGCTGTTGGTTGGGGCTGATTTAACTGTTTTTTGAGTTCGTTATTAATTTTGGTGAGTGGCTGAATGGTTTTTTCTGATAAAGAATAAGAAAGAATTTGCGAACTGCCAGAATTGCTAAAAATGAGATTGTTTTGATCGGGGAAAAAAGCTAGATCGACAGGCGAAAATAAAGAAACCTCGTTGGCTTTTTTGGTTTCGTTAATTTCTTCGCCAATAAAACTGTTGCCAGCAATGGTTTTTACTTGATTGTTGTTGAGATCAATTAATCGCAGAGCATGGTTGTTGGTGTCGGCAACAATAATGGTGTTGTTGTTTTGATTAAAGATGATGCCTTGCGGGTTGTTAAAAGCAGAATTTTGTAAATCGCCATCTTGCAAGGCTTTTTTACCAGAGCCGATTTTGGCAATTATGTCGCCTGCCAAAGTGCTGATGATGATGTTGTTTTGAGCACTGTTGGCAATAATAAAAGCAGATATTTGTTTGTTGTCAATTGACAGTTTATTGGCTTGAACAATTTTGGTTGGATAGCTTAACACATTGGTGATTAGACGATCTTGTTCTAACAAAATTGGTAGTTTTTGGCGATTAAGACTAAAGCGATTGCTGTGTAATAATTTTTCTGTTTTTTGTAGAAAACTAGCGATGTCGTTAAGAGTGTTTATTTTGGCGATTTGTTTGGCATTTTGATCAAACAAAATCAGGGTTGGGGTTTGTTGAACTTGAAAAATGTCGACAAGTGTTTTTGCGGAATCGTTAATTATTGGATGGGTGATGTTGTTGCGAACGATAGCTTTATTGAGAGTTTTTCTTTCTTGTTGGGTGGTAAATTTGGCAGTATGAATGCTAATAACCGCCAAACCGGGATATTTTTCTTGCAAATCGTTGAGTTGATTGATGGTTTGCAAGCAAGAAAAACAAGCGTAATGCCAAAAATTTAAGATGACAATTTTATTTTGCAAATCTTTAATGGTGAGAGACTTTGAAACATTGAGCCAATTATTGATTTGATTAACTTTTTCTAGTTGATTAAGAGGAGATTCTTGCCAACTTTTATTTTTAGAAATGTTAGCAAAAATACTAAAAATAATCCATAAAATTGCTAAGATTGAAGTGATTAACAATAAAAATGATTTATCTTTTTTGCTCAGTATCATTTTGGTTTTTTGGTAGAGTTTATTTCTTCTTGCAGAAGTTTATTAATCAATTGTGGATTAGCTTGCCCTTTGGTTTCTTTCATTATTTGACCGATGAAAAAGCCAAATAATTTTTGATCGCCAGCAACACATTTGGCAAAATTATCTTGGTTGTTAATAATTACTTTTTTTATAATAGCAATTAAAGCAGAAGAATCAGATACTTGTTTAAGCCCTTTTTCTTGCACAATAATAGAGGCTTTTTTATTGGTTTCAAGCATTGTATCGAGCACATCTTTGGCGATTTTGCCTGAAATTTCACCAGATTTAATTAAAGAAAGAAGCTCAATTAAATGACTAGCCGGAAGGTTTAGATTGGCAAAATCGATGTTTAACTTGTTCATTCTGCCAAATAATTCAACGGTAAGCCAAGAAACACAAAGTTTTGGCTCGTGATGGGCGATAAGTTGCTCAAAATATTGTGAAATTTCTTCTTCGGCAGTTAAAACCCCAGCATCATATTCGGAAATGTTGTATTGCTTGATGTAGCGAGCTTTTTTCAGCCAAGGAAGTTCGGGTAAATTTTGCTTAATTTCATCGATAATTGCTTGTTCTAACACCAGTTTTGGCAAATCGGGATCGGGAAAATAGCGATAATCCATAGCATCTTCTTTGCTTCTCAATGCCCTTGTTTCGCCGTTGACGGCATCAAATAATCGGGTTTCTTGCTTAATTTGTTGCCCCGATTCAAGCAATTGCACTTGTCTTTTTGCTTCAAACTCAATAGCTCGAGCAATGTTTCGCATTGAATTGAGATTTTTTATTTCGCAACGGGTGCCTAAAATTTTAGAGCCAACAACTCTCACCGAAACATTGGCATCGCATCTCAAATTGCCTTTTTCCATATCGGCATCTGAAGTTTTTAAACAACGAAGTAGTGAGCGAACGGTTCTTACATATTCGGAAGCTTCTTGTGGCGAGCTTAGATGAGGCTTGGAAACTATTTCCATTAAAGCAATACCTGATCTGTTGAGATCGATTAGTGATAATTGTGGATGCTGATCGTGTATTGATTTTCCGGCATCTTGTTCGAGATGAATTCTTTCGATGCCGATGGTTTTTTTGACAAGCTCTTTTTTTTCGTTTTGGAAAGCGATTTCTAGTTCGCCTTCCCCTACTAACGGATGCAGATATTGCGATATTTGATAGCCTTGCGGTAAATCTGGATAAAAATAATTTTTACGGTCAAAAACCGACACCGAATTAATTTTTGCCCCAATGCCTAAGCCAGTTTTTACGGTTTGATAAACCGCCTCAATATTGATAGTGGGAAGCATTCCGGGGAAAGCAACATCAACTAAAGATACTTGCGAATTTGGGCTGGCACCAAAAGCAATTGCAGATCTTGAAAAAAGCTTAGAATTAGTGGCGATTTGGGCATGGATTTCGCAACCTATCACCACTTCATAAACATTGTTTTTTCCTTGAACTTGATACATAAATTAACGATTTTTAAAAAAGAAATTTAAGAAATTTTTTATAGAGCTTGGTTTGCTGTTTTTTTGTTGATAATGTTTTTTCTTTTTTCTATCATAGCGATCGTGACGATTTTTTTGATAGCGATGTTGCTGTTGCTGTTGAGGCTCTTGCTCGAAATCGGGTTCGCAGTTTTGTTCGTTAGTGTCAAAATCTTGTAAATAAGATTGCTCGATATTGAGTTGATTTACTTTGCCTGTGGCGATTTTCATATCAAATTCTCTTTTTTCTTCTTCGGAAAGATTTTTTCTTTTTTTGATATTAAAACCATTAACCCCGTTTTCTTCACTCGGATGAAAAAAGATGTAGATGTTATAATTTTTTTCGGTGAGGTCTATTTCATTTTTTTTGTAGTTGATGATGTGAGATATAGTTTTGGCATCGGTGTAAACATAAATCACTCCTGCTTGCTTGTCGGCACAAGCATGCCTTATGGCTCTTAAAATGCTAACTACTAAAATTTCTACCGAACGAACAAAACCAGTTCCGCCACAATGTTGGCAAGGAGTGGTGATGGTTTCAAAAAAACTAGAACCCAATCTTTGTCGAGACATTTCAAGCAAGCCAAACGAACTGATTCTGCCCATTTGAATTCTGGCTCTATCGTTTTGCAGTTCGTCTCTTAAACTTCTTTCGATATTTCTTCTGTTTCTTTGATCTTCCATATCGATAAAATCAATGACGATTAAACCCGCCAAATCTCTTAATCTTAATTGTTTGGCGATTTCTTTTACGGCTTCTAGGTTAGTGTTGTAGGCGGTTTCTTCGATGCCAGATTCTTTTGTTGATTTGCCAGAATTTATATCGATGGCAACCAATGCTTCAGTGTTGTCGATAACAAGCGAACCGCCAGAAGGGAGGGCTATTTTTTTTTCGTAAAGAGCTGATATTTGTTGCTCAATGCGATATTTGTTAAAAATTGGGAGGCGATCGTTGTGAAGATTGATGTTGTGCTTATTGTTTGGCATAGTGAGTTTAGCAAAATCAAGCACTGTTTGATAGGCTTCTTCTCCTTCAACAACCACTTCGGCGATTTGCTCGTTATAAATGTCGCGAATGCATCTGCGAATGATATCGTCTTCGGCATGTATAAAAGATGGGGCGGTAGAAGATGAGGCAGAATCTTGAATGTTTTGCCATAGTCGGTTTAAATATTCGCAATCTCTTTTGATATCTTCTGGTTTTTTGCCAACCCCTGCTGTTCTGATAATTAAAGAGCGATCGATTGGCAAGTTGATGTCGTTGAGAATGGCTTTTAAAATTTTTCTATCGCGAAAATTGTCGATTTTTTTTGAAACACCGCCTTTGTTTGGTGTATTTGCCATCAATACACAATATTTGCCGGCAATAGAAATGTAGGTGGTCATAGAGGCACCTTTGTTGCCTCTTTCTTCTTTTACGGCTTGCACCAGCACAAGTTGCCCAGTTTTAATAACATCTTGCAGTTGGTATTTTTTATAAATATTGTAGATGTTAGATTTGTTGTTGTCTTTGTGTTCGGCTGTTTCTTCTTCAAGCGAATAGGAACCGATAGCAAAACTTTCTTGCTCATCTTTTTGTTGAGAAGAATAGCTGTTTGTTTCTTCTTCGTCGTCTTGCCTGGTGTTTTGCGGAACGGTGGAATCGAGAATTTTTTGCTTTTCGGCATCAGAGACTTGAAAATATTTAGGATGAATATCAGAAAATGGCAAAAAACCGTGACGATCCGAGCCGTAATCGACAAAACAAGCCTGCAAAGACTGCTCAACTCTCATTACTTTGGCAAGATAGATGTTGCCCTTAATTTGTTTGATAGAATAGGCAGAGCGATCAAAATCGAGTAATTTTGAATTTTGATCGACAACTGCTATTCTGGTTTCTTCTCGATGTGCCGAATCAATTATTATGCAATTATTTGTCATATTTGGTAATTTAATGTAAATAAAACATAAACAATAATGTAAATCTGTTGATATTTTTCACATAATTTCTAATAAAAGTGATATTTTTTCAATTGTGATGTTGATAAAAACAACCTGTTTTAATTTGTAATTTTGATTGATAACTTCATATTTTTCACTTTTTAAATATAAATGATCTTAAGATTTACTGTTAATTGTTTGTGTTTTATTTTGGTTAGCTATATTGATTTATCTATATTGGTTTGTGGTTTTAAGTAAAAATTTATTGTTAATTTTATTTTAAACTATTTTTTTGCCCTTAATTTATTGTATTACTTAAAAAAGTAGGCA
>RFXY01000035.1 GCA_009921385.1 Pseudomonadota bacterium | reverse complement strand
ATACCATTTACATAAATAAATACCACACTTCGATCTAAATTCCCCATTCCGTGGAAGAGAAATTTAGATCGAAGTGCGGTGCAAAATTCCCCTTTTTTAGAAGCGGTGGCGACCGAAGGTCGACGGGGTATTGTTGGGAGACGATCGCCGACGATATTTCGAAGGGAATCCTACCGTGTTTCACAACACTACCTTGGTCTTTTTCCATAAGCTATCGCTTATGGAAAAATCCACCCCTTCTAAAAAAGGGGAATTTAGATCGAGAACTGCTTGCAAACACTAACTCGCACCAACTCACGACCGCCTCTTCTAAAAAAGGGAAATTTTATTTCCAGTGCTTTTGTGTATTTTTAGATTTTTTGAAATTGCAAAACCCTGGTGATGCCAGATAAATCGTTGTAGTTGTTGATGTGTTGCCATTTGCCAGATTGTTGAAAAATTTCTAGCACCGATTTTGCTTGTTGATAGCCAATTTCGGTAAATAAATGACCTTTTGAGGTTAAAAAATCACTAGCTTGTTTCGCAATTTGTTGATAAAAATATAAACCATCTTCTTTGCCATCTAAGGCAAGAAATGGCTCAAAATTTTGTACTTCTGCTTGTAAAGTAGTGATTTTTGCTGTTTCAATGTAGGGCGGGTTGGTGATGATTAAATCAAAAAAATCAACATATTTTGTGAGGCCAGAAAATAAATTGCTAGTAATAAATTGGCAACGATCTTTTAATAGATGAATTTTAGCATTTTTTCTTGCTATTGCCACAGCATTTTTATTGATGTCGCAAGCAACTAATGAGCTGTTAAAAATATTTTTTAGCAATGCAATTCCTAAGCAACCAGAGCCACAGCATAAATCTAAAACTTGCCAATGATTATTTGATGTTGGTAAACTATCTTGACAATATTTTATTGCCTGTTCTACTAAAATTTCTGAATCTGGTCGAGGAATTAGGGTGTGTTTATTGACAAAAAAATCGAGATTAAAAAATTCTTTATGCCCCAATAAATAAGCTATGGGCTGATGATTTTTTCTTTTTGCAACTAATTTACAGAAGATGTTGAATTGAGAAATAGAAATTGGTTGATCTTGATTAAAGATAAGGTGTTCTTTTGAAAAAGAAGTGGCTTTTTGCAAAAGCAAAATGCAATCTAGATAAGAATTTTCGATATTCTCTAACTGTTGTTTGGCTTGTTGTAAAGCATAACCAACAGTTAGAGAATTGATTTTATTTAACAGCATCAACAATTTTTTGGGCAGCATCATCTAGATCGTTAGCAGGAATAATTGCTAAACCAGATTTTGCCAATATTTCTTTGCCTAAATCAACATTAGTGCCTTCAAGACGAACCACCAAAGGAATATTTAAACTCACTTCTTTAGCGGCTTCGATAATGCCATTGGCAATAATATCGCATCGCATAATGCCGCCAAAAATATTTACCAAAATACCTTTGACATTTGGATCGGAAAGAATAATTTTAAAGGCCGCGGTTACTTTTTCTTTGGTTGCACCACCGCCAACATCAAGAAAATTAGCAGGTGAAGAGCCGTAAAGCTTGATGATATCCATAGTTGCCATCGCCAAACCGGCACCATTAACCATACAACCGATTTTACCATCCATTTTTACATAGTTAAGGTCATATTTGGAGGCTTCGATTTCAAGAGGATCTTCTTCGTCGAGATCTCTTAAAGATTTGATTTCTTCGTGGCGATATAGGGCATTATCGTCGAAGTTAATTTTGGCATCAAGAGCAATAATATCGCCTTCTTGAGTTTCAACTAGCGGGTTGATTTCGACTTGTGAAGCATCTTTGGCTAAAAATAAATTATATAAAGAAACCACTAATTTGCTGAATTTTTTGAGAGTTTCGCCAGAAAAACCAAGAGCGAAACCTAGTTTGCGAGTGTGGCAAGGTTGAATGCCTGTAGCAATATCAACAACAGCACTGACAATTTTTTCGGGATGATGAATGGCAACTTCTTCAATTTCAACCCCGCCTTCAGTGGAAGCCATAAAAACAATGGCTTTGCTTTTTCTATCGACAACCGCAGATAGATAGTATTCTTGTTTAATATTTGAGCCAGACTCAATGTAGAGTCTTTTTACTTCTTTGCCTTCGGGGCCTGTTTGATGAGTAACCAAAATTTTGCCTAAAATTTCTTTGGCTTTTTCATTAACTTCGTCGATGCTTTTGACTACTTTTACTCCGCCAGCTTTGCCTCTGCCACCAGCATGAATTTGAGCTTTTACCACAAAAACTTTATAACCTGATGCTTGTAATTTTTTGGCAGATTCTACCGCTTCTGGCACAGTGAATGCAGGATAGCCTTCGGGCACTGCGATGCCAAATTCTTTTAATAAAGACTTGGCTTGATATTCATGAATGTTCATTTGGTTGAAAAATTTAAAATTAAAAAATTAAAAAAATTTTAGTTCTCAAAAAATTAAAAGCAATATGTTTTTGATGAATTAAATTAAAAAATTGACGAGTTTTTTGGGTACGATGATGGTTTTTTTGATGTTGCTATTGGTTAAAAATTTTGCTACATTAATATTTGTCAAACATAATTTTTCGAGCTCTTGGTTAGTTATTTCGGCATCAACATCTAGAACTGCCCTTAATTTTGAATTAACCTGCACTGCAATTTTGATGGTATTATTTTGTAATAAATTTTCATCAAATACAACGAAAGACTGCTTGGCAAGCAGGTTGGTTTTGCCTAATATTTGCCATAATTCTTCGGTGAGATGCGGGGTGACTGGATTGAGTAAAATTAATAAAGATTCTAAAGCGAAAGCCATTAAATTGGCATCAAGAGGGCTTTGCACAACAAATTTTTCGAGATGGTTTGAAAGTTCTCGAATTTTGGCAATTGCTGAATTAAACAACATTTTTGAATATTGCAACTTTACTGCATAAATGGTTTTGTGAATTAATTCTAATAATTCTTGTTGTGTGCTGTTGAAATTTTGATTGTTGGTGCTATCAAAATAAGTGATTTGGGCTGGTAAATGAGGCAAAAAACCTTGATAAAGCTTAAACAAGCGAGTTAAATAACGAAAACAGCCTTCAATGCCAGCATTTGACCAGTCTAGATCTCTTGAAACTGGGCTATCAGACATCATAAATAGCCGAGCGGTATCGGCACCGTATTGCTCTATTATTTCGGCTGGTTCAACGACATTTTTTTTTGATTTACTCATTTTTTCGGATCGGCCAACTATTGCTGGTTGTTTGGTGGCAATTTCAAGTGGTGGAGTGCTAGAAAAATCAACTTGTTTAGGATGCAACCATTTGCCTTGCTGGTTTTTGTAGGTGGCATGGCAGACCATACCTTGAGTAAGTAGGTTTAAAAAAGGCTCAGTTAAATTAAGGTAGCCACATTTTTTGAGGGCTTTTACAAAAAATCGAGCATAAAGCAAGTGCAAAACTGCATGCTCAACTCCACCAATGTATTGGTCAACTGGCAATGTTTGGGATATTTCTTGGCTGTCAAATGGTTTGTCTGGTGTAAGAGAAGCGAACCTTAAAAAATACCAAGAGCTTTCAAAAAAAGTATCGAAAGTGTCGGTTTCGCGAATGGCAGGAGAAGTTTTGCCACAAGGAGAAGTGTAGCTGGTGTATTTCCAGGTTGGGTGATTGGCAAGAGGGTTGCCGGGCTTAGAAAAATCGATATCTTCGGGCAGTTCAACAGGTAGTTGATTTGACGGAACTGGCACTACCGAACCATCGAATAAATATAAGATAGGAATAGGACAACCCCAATATCTTTGCCGAGAAATGCCCCAATCACGAAGGCGGTAATTGGTTTTTTCGCAAGCGATGCCCAGCTTAACAAAATGTTGATTGATTTTTTGCTTGGCTTCTTGACAATTTAAACCATCAAGAAAACCAGAATTGATTAGGGTTCCTTCGCTTTGACAATAGGGCAGGGTGGTTGCTTGTAAATTTTCGCAGAAAGTGTTTTGCACCACTTGTTTGATGGGTAAATGATATTTGGTGGCAAATTCAAAATCTCGCTCATCATGGGCGGGACAGGCAAAAATTGCTCCTTCGCCATATTCAAGTAAAATAAAATTAGCAATAAAAACTGGTAATTCTTGTTGATTGGCAGGGTTGATGGCTACTAAACCAGTGTTGATGCCGATTTTTTCTTGTTTTTCAAGATCTTGTTCGCTAGTTGAAGAAAGATTGCAAGTGGTGATGAATTTTGCAATTTCTGGATTGTTTTTTGCTAATTCTTCTGCTATTTGATGATGCGGTGAAATGCCGATAAAAGAGGCTCCAAAAATAGTTTCGGATCGAGTGGTGTAGACTTTGACTTGTTTGATGTGATGTGAATTTTGTTTAATTTCAAAATTAAGCAACAAGCCAGTGCTTTTGCCTAACCATTTTTCTTGCATTGATAAAACTCGCTCATCCCAGCCTGTGAGATTGCTAAGTTCTTGCAATAAATCGCAGGCAAAATCAGAAACCTTTAAAAACCATTGTTTGAGCTTTTTCTTTTCAACCACGGCTCCACTTCGCCAACCTTTGCCATCAATAACTTGTTCGTTGGCTAACACTGTGTTGTCGATAGGATCCCAATTAACTAAAGATTCTTTTTGATATGCCAAACCGTGTTCTAAAAATTTTAAGAAAATTTCTTGTTCGTGTTTATAATAAGTAGGAAGACAGGTGATTATTTCGCGTTGCCAATCGAGAGCAAGACCAATGTTTTGTAGTTCTTGCCTCATTATTTCGATGTTTTGTAGAGTCCAGTTTTTGGGATGCAAGCCATATTCAAGAGCGGCATTTTCGGCAGGCAAACCAAAAGCATCAAAACCCATGGGGTGTAAAACATTGAAGCCTAGTTGTTTTTTATGCCTTGCCACCACATCGCCAATGGTGTAATTTCGTAAATGCCCCATATGAATTTTGCCAGAAGGATAGGGAAACATTTCTAGTACATAATATTTTGGAGCATTTTTTTGGGGCTGAAAGCAAAAAACTTGTTGTTTTTGCCAGATTTCTTGCCACTTTTTTTCGATTTGCTGATGGTTAAATTGATGATGAAGCATAAAAAGATGTTTTTTTCTTTTAAATTTTAAAACAACAATTTACATTTTGCAACAGCAAAAATAGCTAAAAACATTGGTTTAAATAATACCATTCTGCTAACAAAAAACTAATATTGAAAAAGATATATTCCTCTTAAATAATTGTTTTCATAAGTTTCTGCTATACATTTGAAACCGAGTTTTGTGTGAAAATTAATAGAGATAGAGTTTTTTATAGGAGCATGGATTATTTTGCAAACAATAGTTTGGTAACCTCTTTTCGATATCTCGTTAATCATAGTTAAAACTAAATCTTTACCAATATTGGTAGTATTTGGTTTTTTAGCAATTTGTCGATAATAAAAGATTTTTTCAACATTTATATCGGTTAATTCTGGTAAAGATAAAATATTGTTTTGCACCACTATTTCTGCCTTTTTTATATTAAAACCATTCAAATAACCAACAACATCATCTTTTTCTTTATAAACTAAAGTTAAAGAATCTTTATCCGATATTGTTTCTTGCCATTGATATAATGTATATTCAGCAATTAAAAAACCAGAATCTTCTAATTTTTGTATGTTTTGTTCTTTATTATTTTGATATAAGTTGCTACTACATATTTTGAGAATTTGCTCAATATCTTGTTGCGTTGCTTGCTTGATTTGATGATTCATAATTTTAGTTTTTTTTAATTAAATTTAGAAAATCTTCAGCTAAAAAGCTAAAATAATAAACATCATGAAATTTGTTTTGATGAAATCTGTGTTGACGAACCCTTCCTTCTAAGGTAAAACCAAGTTTTAACAATAAATTTTTGGAGGCAATATTTTCAACATCAACCCAAGATTCTACTCTGTTGACTGGCAATTCGGTGAAAACATAATGCAAAATCTGCTTTATTGCCTTGCTGATAATGCCTTTTCTCCAATAATTTTGACATAAATCATAGCTTAATTCAATTCTTTTATGATGAGAGTTGTAGCTGTTGACCCCAATAGAGCCTATCATGGTGTTGGTATCGGCGGTGGCGATAGCAAAATAAGCCCCTGATTCGTCGTAAAAAATTTTTTGCCAATAACGTAATTCAAGCTTTGCTTCTTCTAGGTTTTGAGGTATGTAGCATAAAATATATTTATGAACTTCTGGATTGCTATAATAAGAAAAAAAATCGGCAATATCTTCTTCTTTTTGCTCTCTTAGCACAAAATTGCCTAAATGAAAAAATGGAAACGGTTTATAACGAAGTTTCATAATAAAAATTTTGCGATAACAAAGATTTTTCAAGATTGATGATTACTTTTTTACCCAAAACAATTGGCGAAATTTCGTAGGAATGACCTAAAATATTGTTGGTTTCTTGTAAAAGTAAAATATTTGGTTGAGATTTTTGTAAATTACAAGCAAAATTATTGATAGCAAAATCAATTTTGTTTATTTGTTCCTTATGAAAATTTTGCTTAAAATTACCCAATATAATGGCTTTTGGTAAATATTTGGTGTTGTTAAAAATTTGCAATAACTGAGTAAAATAACGATCTATTTTTTCACCTTCTTCGTCAATATCTTCTAATAAAATGATCTTTTGATAAAAATCTAGCTGATAACTAGTGGCAAAACTAGCCGACAAAACACTTAAACAGCCACCAATTAATTTACCGTTAATAATGTTTTTTTTACTTTTGCCCGCCAAATGTTTGATATTATATTTTGTTTTATTTTTTTTGGTTGCAAGAAAGCTAAATATTTTTTCAATAGAAATAGGACTTACTTTTTGTTGAATAATACAATTTAACATTGGGGCCATCAGCACTGGCCATTGCCAGTTTTTAATGATAAAATTAGCAATGTTGGTAATGTCGCTATAACCAATCAAAAGTTTTTTTTGTTTAGGTTGAGGCATTTTGGCTAAAAATGGCAATAATTCAGAAGATCCATAGCCACCACGAACACACCAAATAATTTGTGATTCTTTGTTTAAACAAGCCTTTTGAAACTGCGAAAAACGAACTTGTGGCGACACAGTAGAAAAAGAATGCTGATTTTTTTCTTTGATGCTTACTAAATTTAAATCAAAAAAATTGCTCTGAATTTTTTTTTGCAACAAAAATTGTTGCATTAAAACTATTTCTTCAGTAGTAGAAGGAGTTGCTGGAGAAATAATATCGATCATCGGAGATTTTTTTTAAATGCTTTTAAAACACATAAAACCTTAACATTTTTTTTACTTAATAATTTTACTTACAACTCCGGCACCGACGGTTCTGCCACCTTCTCTGATGGCAAATCGTAGACCTTCTTCCATAGCAATTGGGGAGATTAACTCAACAGTTAGTCTAACATTGTCGCCTGGCATAACCATTTCAACACCTTCTTTGAGAGTTACTGAACCAGTAACATCGGTGGTGCGGAAATAAAATTGTGGGCGATAGTTTTTGAAAAATGGAGTGTGTCTGCCACCTTCGTCTTTGCTAAGAATATAAACCTCAGCTTCAAATTGAGTGTGAGGGGTGATGCTACCTGGTTTACAAAGCACTTGACCTCTTTCGACATCTTCTTTTTTTGTGCCTCGAAGCAAGATACCAGCATTATCGCCAGCTCTACCTTCGTCAAGAAGTTTTCTAAACATTTCAATGCCAGTGCAAGTGGTTTTTTGAGTTGGTTTTAAACCGACAATTTCAATTTCTTCACTAACTTTTAAAATGCCTCTTTCAATTCTGCCAGTAACCACGGTTCCTCTACCAGAGATAGAAAACACATCTTCGATAGGCATTAAGAAAGCTTGATCAACTGGTCTTTTTGGTTCTGGAATATAGCTGTCAACTGCATCCATTAGGGTTTGAATTGCTGGCTCACCAAGTTCGCTTGTGTCGCCTTCGAGGGCTTTTAAAGCAGAACCTCTGACGATAGGAATGTCATCTCCAGGGAAATCGTATTTAGTAAGGAGCTCTCTAACTTCCATTTCAACTAATTCAAGAAGCTCGGTATCTTCAACCATATCAACTTTGTTTAAGAAAACAACGATAGCAGGAACACCAACTTGTTTAGCTAGCAAAATGTGTTCTCTAGTTTGTGGCATTGGGCCATCGGCTGCCGAAACAACCAAGATAGCACCATCCATTTGAGCAGCACCTGTGATCATGTTTTTAACATAGTCGGCATGACCCGGACAATCTACGTGAGCATAGTGACGAAGAGCAGTTTCGTATTCAACATGAGCAGTGTTGATGGTGATGCCTCTTTCTTTTTCTTCAGGAGCGGCATCGATTTGATCATAACCTTTTTTTTCTGCCCAACCTTTTTTAGATAAATAGCTAGTGATAGCAGCAGTAAGAGTAGTTTTGCCATGGTCAACATGGCCAATGGTGCCAATATTAACATGTGGCTTATTGCGTTCAAATTTTGCTTTAGACATAGTTATATGTGATAAGATTAATATAGTCTTACTAAATTATTAACGATAATTATAATCTAAACAAATTAGATTACTGTTTTTTATTGGCTT
>RFXY01000034.1 GCA_009921385.1 Pseudomonadota bacterium | reverse complement strand
AATTGATTTTAACATTAAAAAAGTTGTCAAGATAAATATTTAACAAGGTGAAAAATTTTTCTCTTTACTAGCAAAGAAAAATTGATGAAAATTTATTGTTTGAATTTAAATGAACTTTGAAAATATGATTACCAATATCGAATCAAAACAAGCTTTTGATGTGCTTGTAAGCAATAAGAATGCCTTTTTAATAGATGTGCGAACCCAAGAAGAATTTGACTGGGTTGGCAATGTTTGCGATAATTCTTTTTGCAATAAACAAATTTTGCTTACCTGGAAAAATGTGGCAAATCTTACTCAATCTTCGCAATTTAGCAATATCTTAACAGAAATTATTGTGAAAAAATCTAGCTCTCTATTTGCCACTCAAGCAGAGGCGATGCAACATTTGCAACTTTATTTTATTTGTCGCTCTGGTGGCAGATCTGGCTTGTCGGCAACTCATTTAGCAAATTTGGGCTGGCAACAATGCTTTAATATTGTCAATGGTTTTGAAGGTGATTTAAACAATCAACATCAAAGAGGCAAGCTTAATGGTTGGAAGGTAAATAATTTGCCATGGAGACAGTCATAGAAATGTTAACAGTCCAAGCAAAAGCACATTCTCATAACCAACAAGATCTCGATTTATTTTTACAACATTGTCAAAGTGTTATTTCTGTTGATTTATTTGAAAAATGGTTTTGCGATCTTGATTTGATTTCGCACAATCAGCACGAAATAATTGTTGAAGCAAAATCAAAATTTATCAGAGATTGGCTTAATCGAGAGTTTTTTGTTAAAAATAGTTTTACTAAATCTTTACAGCAATTTTATCCGCAACTAAAAAAAATTACCGCTGTTTATTTGGCAAAAGAAGAAAGTAAAAATATTATTTTTGAAACTAACAAGGTTATCAATCTTTCTGTTCATAACAATGTTTTTGCCTACGGCACCGAATTAAATAACAAATTTATTTTTAGCAATTTTGTTGCCACCAAATATAATAAAATAGCTCTTTCGATGGCAAGAATTGTCGCTAAAATACAAGATGCTCCCGATTTTTTAGAAGATAAAATACCTCTTTTTATTCATGGTGGTGTTGGTCTTGGCAAAACCCACCTAGCTCAGGCTATTGCTTGGCAACTAAAAAACAGCAATAATCAGCAAAAAGTGGTCTATCTTTCGGCAGAAAGGTTTATGTTTCACTTTGTGCAATCGGTAAGAAATAACGATACTATGGCTTTCAAAGAAAAAATGCGGTCAATTGATGTTTTGATAGTTGATGATGTGCAATTTATTTCTGGGAAAGACGGCACCCAACAAGAGTTTATGAACTGCTTTAACACTTTGGTTGCAGAAAACAAGCAGGTGATTTTAGTTTGCGATCGTTGCCCTACTAACCTTGATAATATTGATGAAAAATTAAAATCAAGAATTTCGGGAGGTATGATTGTGCAATTGCAACAGCCCGATTTTTCTGATCGTCTTGAAATTATTAAACACAAACTACAACAATTCAGTTTAGATTTAAGTGCAGAAGTTGTTAATTTTATCGCTCACAACATTAAACAATCGGTGCGAGATTTAGAAGGGGCTTTAAAAAAAATTGTCAGCGAAAAGCTTTTTGGCAACAACGATTTATCGATGCTTAACATACAAAATTTGCTTGCCAGCTATATTGTTTGCAACACTACAACAGAGATATCTTGTCAAAAAATACAACAATTAGTTGCTGATTATTATCAAATTAAACAACAAGATTTAGTTTCAACCAGCAAATTAAAGCAGTTTGCCAAGCCTAGGCAAATTGCCATGTATCTTTGCAAACAATACACTAATTTAAGTTTGCAAAAAATTAGCCACGATTTTGCTAAAAAAAATCATGCCACGGTTTTGCATGCGGTAAAAACCATTGAACTATTGCAAAACTCTTGCTTAAAAACCAAAAACGAAATAATGTTTTTGCAAAGTAAAGTGCTATAATAGTAATTCGATCTAAATTCCCCTTCTGCAAGAAGTGGAATATCCGAATGCTGGTTGCCGACACTGCCACGGCACTCGATCTTATACCACTAGCGATTTACAGAAATAACTTTGCTTGACATTTTTAGGGCAGAAATTATTTCGTGTAGTTGTTGCAAGCTAATTACTGCTATGTTTAATAGAATTTCTAGGGTTTCGTGCTGGCGTTTGAGGGTTTTTAGGCTGATGATGTTGATTTTCTTTTTGGCAACGATGCTTGTAATTTCGGCAAGCCCGCCATTTTTGGCATCGATCACTAAAAAAATTTGGGCGGTGTAAGATTGCTGTTGATTTTGTTGATTTTTCCAGTGAATATCTAAAACTCTTTGTTGAGTAAGCACTAAATTTTTTAAATGCAGGCAAGATTGTCGATGTATTGTAACTCCAACTCCGGTGTTGATGATGCCGATAATGGGGTCGCCAAAAATTGGGTTGCAACAGCCGGCATATTTAATCGACATGCCGTCAACTAGCCCTTCAATTGGCAACTGGTATTGTGGGGTTTTTTTGGTGATTTTTTCGGGTTTTTTAATGATTTCTTGATGGTGAGGATGCAATACTTTAAAAACTTCTTGTCGAGTGATGACACCTTCGGCAACCTTAAAATAAAGATCGGCAATGGTTTTTTTGCTAAAATAATGCAAAGCTTTTTCTAGATCTTTTTCTTGTAATTCTTGCTCTTTGCTAAGAAAAAATTTATGCAAAATTGCCTTGCCTAAAGTTACATATTCGCTAAATTTTTCGTTTTTAATAAAGTGCCTAATGGCCGATCTGGCTTTCGAGGTGAAGGCGAATTGTAGCCAATTTGACGATGGCTTGGCATTTTTAGAAGTGATGATTTCAACCTGATCGCCGTTTTCTAGCTTTTGTCTAAGTGGGGCGATGTTGCCATTTATTTTGCCAGAAATGCAAGCATTACCAACTTCTGAATGCACTGCATAGGCAAAATCAATAATGGTTGAGCCAAAAGGTAAGTTAAAAATATCGCCATTGGGAGTGAAGCAAAAAACTTCGTCTTTGTGCATGGCTAATTTGTTGTGTTTTAGCACTTCGCTGGCGGTTTCAGAAGTTTCAAATAGGTGTATTAATTCACGAATCCAGCGATATTGATTGCTTTCTTGTTGTAAATTGGTGGCCGAAAATTTGCTTTTACCGTGCTGTTTGTAGTGCCAATGAGTCGCCAAGCCAATTTCGGCTATTTCGTGCATTTTTTGGCTACGAATTTGTATTTCAATTTTTTTATTAAAGGGTCCTAAAATAACCAAATGTAGCGATTGATAGCCATTTTCTTTGGGTGTGCTGATGTAATCTTTAAAAGTGCCCGGAATCATATTAAAATTTGAATTCACAATTCCTAAAGTTTGGTAGCAGTCGGCGACATTTTCTACTAAAATGCGAAAAGCCATAATATCGTGCAAACTATAAAAACCAATGTTTTTTTGTTGCATTTTTTGCCAAATAGAGTAGGGTTTTTTTTCTCGACCAGAAATATGACAAACAAAGTTTTCGTCAACAAAAAGATGTTGTAATTCAGAGAGTATTTTGTCGATTAAATCTTGATTTTTTTGCCTAATATCTTGTAATTTTTCGACAATTTGTTGATATTCTTGAGTGTGAATAATAGAAAAAGCCAACTCTTGCAATTCTTCTTTGATGTTGTTAAGCCCGATTCGGCCAGCAAGTGGAGCATATATTTCGAGGCTTTCTTTGGCTTTTTTGATTCTTTTTTCGGTAGAAGGCACAAAATGCAAGGTTCGCATATTGTGCAGGCGATCGGCAAGTTTGATAAGCAAAACCCGAATGTCTTGCGACATTGCCATGGTGAGTTTGCGAAAGTTTTCTGCCAATCGTTCGTTGGCAGGTAGAATTTCGATTTTACCTAATTTGGTGATGCCATCTACTAAACTGGCGATTTCGTCGTCGAAACTTTCTTTGATTTCAGCTAAACTAACTTCGGTATCTTCTACCACATCGTGCAAAAGAGCGGCAGCAATTGATTGATCGTCGAGTTTTAAAGAGATAATAATTTCGGCAACGGCAACAGGATGAGCAAAATATGGGTCGCCAGAGTGTCTTTTTTGATTGCCGTGAGAATCTTTGGCTAAAATGTAGGCTTTTTGAATGATGTTGCGATCGCTATTTGGGTTGTAAGCCTTGATTTTATTAAATAATTCTACAAAAGAAAGCATAATTTTTATTCGAAAATTCCTTTAAAGTTTGGTCTTTTATAGTGTGGCGGTGGCTCGAGTGGCGATTTTCTGCCACAACTTACCAACAACAATAAAATGAGAAAAATTTTTGCTAACATTTGAGATTTTGTAAATATTGTTCTGCTAATTGTATTTGCTGTTGCACACTGGTGGTGGCTGTTCCGCCGTAGCTGTTTTTAGAATTTACCGAATGATGCACTTCCAAGCAAGTAAAAATATTTTCGTTGATTTGCGGGCAAATTGTTTGCATTTGTTGCAGACTCAATAAATGTAGGGGCAAATTTTGTTGTTCTGCCATTTTCACTATGGCACCTGTAATATGATGACTTTTGCGAAAAGGAAGTTGCAGATTTTTGACTAACCAATCGGCCAAATCGGTGGCACAAGAATAGTCTGCCGAGGCCATATTTAGCATATTTTGTGCATGAACCGACATATCAACAAGCATTGCCGACATTGTTTTGATGATGAGTTTGGTTTGATAGCAAGCATCAAAAACTGGCTCTTTATCTTCTTGCATATCTTTAGAATAGGTGAGGGGCAGTGCTTTTAGAGTGGTAAGCAAAGAAAATAAAGCAGAAGTGACTCGCCCATTTTTGCCTCGAATTAGCTCGGCTGAGTCGGGGTTTTTCTTTTGAGGCATAATCGAGCTACCAGAAGTGAATTTATCGGATAAGCTAATAAATTTAAAACCTTTACTCATCCAAATAACAATTTCTTCGGCAAATCGAGAAAGATGGTTGGCGATTAGGCTTAAACAAAATAAAAATTCACAAGCAAAATCGCGATCAGAAACACTATCCATTGAGTTGTTGGTTGGCGAATCAAAGCCAAGTTGGCTTGCCACGAAATGACGATCGATAGGAAAAGAGGTGCCCGCCAAAGCGCAAGAGCCAAGAGGGCATTGATTTAGCCTGTTTTTAAGATCGCTAAGCCTAGAAATGTCGCGTTTAAACATTTCAAAATAAGCCAAAAGATGATGCGAAAAAAGCACAGGCTGGGCGAGTTGCAAGTGGGTAAAGCCGGGCATGATTACTGCGAGGTTTTTGTTGGCTTGATTGAGTAGATTTTCTTGTAAAATTATTAACAGTTGCTTGATTTCGTCAAGATTATCGCGAACAAATAGCCGCAAATCAAGGGCGACCTGATCGTTGCGAGATCGTGCGGTATGAAGTTTGCCTGCCACATCGCCAATAATTTCGATTAATCTACTTTCGATGTTCATGTGAATATCTTCGAGGGCGATTTTAAATTCGAATTTATTTTCTGTTATTTCTTGCTTGATTTGCAAAAGCCCGGCAATAATTTTTTCGGCTTCTTCTTGGCTTATGATGTTGGTTTTTGCCAGCATTTGGCAATGAGCGATGGAGCCAGCAATATCTTGATTATAGAGTAGTTTATCAAAGCTAATTGATTGATTGATTTCTTGCATTAAACTGTCGGGAGCTTGGCTGAATCTGCCCCCCCACATTTGATTGGTGGTCATATTTATATTTTAAGATTTTTTGCAATTTCTTCGGCAATTTTTTTGGCATCGCCTAAAACCATAAAAGTATTTGCTTGAAAAAATAATTCGTTATCAACCCCAGCATAGCCAGAAGATAGCGATCTTTTTATAAAAAACACCGTTTTTGCTTGGCTTACTTCTAAAATTGGCATACCGTAAATTGGGCTTTGTTTATCATATTTGGCTGCAGGGTTGGTGACATCGTTGGCACCGATTACCAAAACAACATCGGTAGTTTTAAATTCGGAATTAATTTCTTCGAGCTCAAAAACTTTTTCGTAATCAATGTTGGCTTCTGCTAACAAAACATTCATATGCCCAGGCATTCTTCCTGCAACAGGATGGATGGCAAATTTCACACTCACACCTGCTTCGATAAGCAAATGAGTGATTTCGGCAACTGCATGTTGGGCGGTGGCAACTGCCATGCCATAGCCAGGAACAATAATAAGAGAAGAGCTGTTTTTCATAATGAAGGCAACATCTTCTGGGCTGGCATAATTGATGAGTTTATTTTCTTGATTTTGAGAGGTGCTACTAATATTTTGTGGCGAAAATCCTGCAAAAATCACATTAAAAATGGAGCGATTCATAGCCTTACACATAATGTAGCTTAAAATAGCACCGCTTGCCCCAACTAAAGCCCCAGTAATTACTAATACAGGGTTGTTAAGAGTAAAGCCAATGCCACTGGTGGCGAAACCAGAATAAGAGTTTAGCATTGAAACCACCACAGGCATATCGGCACCGCCAATTGGTGCGATTAGACCAATACCAATAAAAATAGAGGCAAAAGCAATAAAAAGAAAAGAGATTTTGGCATAACCAAACAGTAAAAAGGTGAAAATGGCTAAAATGCATAATAAATAAAAACAATAAAGAGCAGTTTTATGTTTTTTATTTTGAAAAATAACGATACTTTTAGTGAGATTGCCGTTGAGTTTTAAGAAAGCAACAATTGAGCCACTAAATGTTATGCCACCAATTATTACACCGAGCAACATTTCTATTTTACTGCCGATTTTTAGAGTGATGTTTTCTGTTCCTAAAAGATTAATGCCAAATTCAACAGGCAAATAGAGGGCAGAAATTGCGATTAAAACCGCCGCCAAACCAACTAACGAGTGAAAGCCCGCCACCAATTGAGGCATCGCGGTCATTTTAACTTTTTTTGTGATGATATAGCCAATACCACCGCCTATTGCTATTGCTATGAGAATTAATATTTTATTGTGCTGAATATTTGGTAAAAATAAACTATTTACAATGGCGATAATCATGGCGGAAATGCCAAAAATGTTGCCGATTCTTGCGGTTTTTTGCGAAGACAAGCCGTAGAGAGATAAAATAAACAAGCTAGAAGCAACAATATAGAAAAATATAGAGACAGAAGGCATAATTTTCGAAATACTTTGTTAAAAAATTGGCTATTATAACTAATTTTAAATTTTCTATTTCATAAAATCAATAACTAGTTGACTTTATTATTTTAACAAATTAAAATCTTGGCAATTGTTGTTTTTGTAGACGTGTTTTTGTGTTATAAGTTAATTTTTACATGTTTATGAAACTTTTGCTATATGTAATTTCTGTTTTGTTTGCCTTTAATTTTTCGATAGATGCAAATTTTGCAAATGCTAACGAAAATTTTGAGGCAAAAAACTATTTTAGCAATTCGATCGCAAGAGATCGTTTGCAAATCACCGGTTCTTCTACTGTTTATCCTTTTATCGCCACTGTGGCTGAAACTTTTGGCAGAGAAACTGGTTTTAAAACACCTGTGGTTGAAGCGGTTGGCACTGGCGGTGGTTTTAAAATTTTTTGCGAAGGAGTTGGTTATAACTTTCCTGATTTTACCAATTCTTCTAGAGTTATTTCTGCTAGCGAAATAGAAAGATGTCAAAAAAATCATATCAATTTTGCTGAAATTAAGCTTGGCTACGATGGCATTGTGGTTGCCAATACTGTAAAATCCCCTGTTTTTTCGTTGTCTAAGCAAGATATATTTTTGGCTCTAGCTAGCAAGGTGGCAAGTGCTGATGGCTTAAAAATTATTGCTAATCCCTATAAAAATTGGCAACAAATTAATAAAAATTTACCAAATTTGCCAATCGTTATTTATGGTCCGCCATCTACTTCGGGCACTCGTGATTCTTTTGTTGAACTGGTTTTAGAAGATGTTTGTTTAAATCATGAATTATTTATTCAAAACTATCCAGATCGCAAAATTCGTCAAAAAAAATGTAGCCAAATAAGGGCAGATGGTGTTTTTATTGAAGCAGGTGAAAACGATAATTTGATTGTGCAAAAATTATTAAACAATCAAAATGCTTTTGGTATTTTTGGTTTTAGTTTTTTAGAAGAAAACAAACATTTACTGCAATCTGTAAATATCAATCAAATAAAACCAACTTTTGAGAGCATTGCCAACAAGGCTTACGAAATTTCTAGACCTTTGTTTATTTATGCTAAAATCAATCAAATGCATTCTATGCCAAGTATTGTCGATTTTATCAAAGAAATTATTAGTCAACACACCATTGGTCAAGATGGTTATTTGTTGCAAAAAGGTCTTGTTCCCTTGTCTCACGATGAACTCGTTGAGGTGAGGGTCAAGATAGCAAAAATAATAGGTAATACCATTTAAAATTTTAAAATTGAAATGGTATCTAATATTTTTGCAAAAATCATTTATGTAGTTTTTCTATATAAATGAAGCAATTTGAGGTTTTCACTTGGTTGATTATTTATTTAATCAATTATTTTGGTAAGCTTCTCGTCTAATAACTATAAATATTGTATATATGGTCTTTATTCCATTTATCGCTCT
>RFXY01000033.1 GCA_009921385.1 Pseudomonadota bacterium | reverse complement strand
TTCGATCTAAATTCCCCATCCCGTGGAAGGGAAATTTAGATCGAAGTGTGATATTTATTTGTGGAAACGGTATTATACCTGAGACTGCACTAGAAAATGCAACACAGTATAGAGAAGAAGCCACAAGAACATCACAAACTTAACATTAATCATCATAACCTCTTGTTTTTATAGCATAAAAGTCAATTAAAAATAAAAATTATCAAAAATCTGTTATATTTGCAATTTTAAAATCTTGCAAATATAAAATATTTTGTTTAAAATAGTGTGATATTTTTATTAAAGGGGCTGTTATATTGACAAACTTGTTTTAATTTTTGCAATAAAAACAATCTCTTCAACATAACTTCGATTATGCAAAACAACAACGAAAATACTAGTAAGCAAACACAAATAGTTACTACTAAAAAAGTTTCTTGCAATGGCGATGCCTTAAACTCGCATCATCCTTTGGTTTATCTTAATTTAGGCGAAAAAAACTCGGTTGTTTGTCCTTATTGTGGCAAACATTTTATTCTTCAACAAAAATAATATGACAAACACAGCAATAATAGGCTTGCAATGGGGCGATGAAGGCAAGGGTAAAATAGTAGATTTTTTAGCACATAATTTTGATGCAGTAGTTCGTTTTCAGGGTGGCAACAATGCTGGTCACACCATTAAAGTAGCAGGCAAAACCTATAAATTAAGCCTACTTCCTTCGGGCATCATCAGCAATAAACTCTGTGTCATTGGTAGCGGTGTGGTGCTTGATGCTTCTGCTCTTTTTGCTGAAATCAACAATATGTCTTTAGCTGGCATTGCGGTTTCTAGCCAAAATCTGTTAATTGCGAGCAATTGCCCGCTCATCTTATCTGTGCATCGCACACTAGATCAACTCCTCGAAGAGCAAAAAGGCGAAAACAAAATCGGCACCACCAACAGAGGTATTGGCCCTGCCTACGAAGACAAAGTTGGCAGAAGAGCGGTTTTGGTTTCTGATTTATTCTGCGATCAAACCACCTTAGAAAGAGTCAAAAATTTAGTTTTTTATCACAATTTACTTCGTGTCAGCTTGCAGGCAAAACCAGTTACCGTAGAAGAAATTTTGCAAGAATTACAACCAATCAAAGAAAAACTTTTACAATTCGTGCAACCTTCTTTTGCTATTGCCAAAATTTTAGCCGATAAAAAAGTTTTATTCGAAGGAGCTCAAGGTGCTTTGCTTGATGTTTCTTATGGCACTTATCCTTTCGTAACTTCCAGCAACACCATGGCAGGGCAAATCACTTTAGGTTCTTGCCTTGGCCTTAACAGTGTTGGCAAAACTTTAGGAGTTATCAAAGCCTACACCACTCGGGTTGGTTCTGGCCCTTTTCCTAGCGAGCTAAACAACGAAATTGGCGAATTTTTAAGGCAAGAAGGTTGCGAGTTTGGCACCATAACTGGCAGAAATCGCCGGTGCGGTTGGTTTGATGTTGCCTTAATCAAACAAGCCTTACAGCTTTGTGCTGTGAGCGAAGTTGCCCTCACTAAACTCGATGTTTTAGATAAACTAGCCACCATCAAAGTGGTGGTTGGCTACAACATTGCTGATCAATATTACGATTATTTACCACAAAACCCTAGTTTATGGTCAAAAATAGAGCCAATTTATCAAGAATTTACTGGTTGGCAACAATCAACAAAAGGCATCACCAAATTTTCTGATCTACCAGCACAGGCAAAAACTTATATTTCTGCTCTAGAAAAATTATGCAACATTAAAGTGAGCCTAATTTCAACTGGTCCAAATCGCAACGAAACCATTATTTGCTAGCAACTATGTCTCAAAAATCACCTGTTATTCTGCAAATATTGCCCTCACTTGAAAATGGCGGGGTCGAAAGAGGAGTTATCGACATAGCAAGGCACCTAAAAAAAAATGGGGCAACCCCAATTGTTGCTTCTGCTGGCGGTGTTTTATGTTACGAATTGCAAGAAGAAAAAATTTTACATCTAAAATTCAATTTAAATAGCAAAAATCCTTGGGTTTTATTTAAAAATTACCAAAAAATTATCAATATTATCAAAGAACATAAAGTCGATATCGTACATGTTCGCTCTAGAGCCCCAATGTGGAGTGCCTATTATGCTTGCAAAAAAACCAAAACCAAATTAGTTTCAACTGTTCATGGTTTTTATTCTTTAAAATTTCTCTGTTGGCCAGTATTTTCTCTGAAAAAAAAATACAACAGCATAATGCTAAAAGCAGACAAAATCATCGCTGTTTCCAACTGCATCAAAGATTATATTTTAGAAAATTACAACCCTAATTTAGCAAGCGAAATCACCATTATTCAACGCGGGGCAGATTTAAACTATTTTAATCCAGAAAAAGTTTCTAAAAATCGCATTATCGATCTGATTACAAAATGGAATCTGCCCGAAGATAAAAAAATCATCCTTATGCCTGCACGAATCACCTCTTGGAAAGGTCACGATTTTTTGCTTGATGCTTTATTGCAAGTTAAAAATGATTTTTTTTGTGTGGTGGTTGGTTCTGCCCATGGTCACGAAAAATTTCGCGACAAACTCGAATATAAAATTATCGAAAAAAATCTTGCTGGCAAAGTTTGTTTAGTAGGCATTTGCAAAGATATGTCTGTTGCCTATCAACTAGCTCATTTTGTGGTTGCTCCAAGTGTTAGGCCAGAAGCTTTTGGCAGGGTTGCCATTGAGGCACAAGCTTCGGCGAAACCAATTATTGCCACCAATATCGGCGGTTCACTTGAAACAGTCATCAACAACAAAACTGGCTTTTTAGTTGAGCCCAACAATGTTTCGCAATTAGCCACAATTATCGATCAACTACTTGAAATGCCCAAAGAAGAAATAGATAAAATCGGCAATGCAGGTCGGCTTCATATTCAACAAAACTTTTCTAATCAACTAATGTGCGATAAAACTTGGCAGTTTTATCAAGAATATCTTGCAACAAATACATGACCATTGCCAACATTATTCTCACTTCACAAAATGGCGGTGCCGAGCAGGTTTTTTTAGATTATATCAAAATCTTACAAAAACTCAATTATCCCGTTTGTGCTTTTATTAGAGATAATGCCCCTTATATTTCTCAACTTTCTGCCTTAAATATACCCACACAACAAGCAAAACAAAGGTTTGGTTATTACGATTTTTTCTTCATCGCTAAATTAAAAAAATTTTTACTGCAAGAAAAAGTTAAAATTGTCATCGCCCACAACAGCAAAGCCATTGCCATTGCTCACAAAGCCATTGCCAGCATTAAAAATCAAAAAATATACCTCATTGCAGTTAATCATAGCTACAACATTAAACGATCTTTAGTTGCCGATTTTATTTTTTCGGTAAATAAGCAAATATTTTTTAAAACTATCGATGCTAACCGCACACAAAACAATAGTTTTATCGTGCCGAATGCTCTTGATTTAGATAATCACAATTATTTTTGGCAAAATCCTCATTTAGCCACAAAAAACACCATAATACTTGGGGCGATGGCCAGATTTTGTCCAGAAAAAAACCTGTCAATCACCTTAGAAACCTTGCAAGAACTCAATAAAAACTATCCACAAAAAAAATTCTTTCTCCATCTTGCTGGCAAAGGAGAAGAAAAAAATAACCTACAACAATTAGCTAAAAAACTTGGCTTAGAACAGCAAGTTTTCTTTTTAGATTGGTGTCAACCTAGCAATTTTTTTCCGCATATCGATATTTTTTTAATGACTTCTATTCGCGAAACCTTTGGTTTAGTAATGTTAGAAGCGATTCAATATGCCAAACCCGTTATCACCACCAACACCGACGGAGCAAATACTATTTTTGACCAAAAATCTGCTTTATTTGTTGATTTTAATAAACCAATTGCATTACAATTTACACAACATATTATTTCTTTAATAGAAAATGAAAATCTACTAGAATCTGTAGTTTTGCATAGTAAAAACAGGCTGTATAACAGATTTTCTTTTAATTGCTTGCAAGAAAATTTAAACAGCATTATTGAAAAACTTTATCGTTTATGAAAAAAATTATTCTTAGTTTATTATTTTTTCTGCTACCTCACTTGGTTTTTGCACAAGTCAATGTGCCACCTTCGTTAATTTTGGCCGAAATAATGGTTAGCGACAAAGCAATTGATCTCAACGAATACAACTCTTTTTGGCAAAAAATTGGGGCAACCACTCCACAAGAAAGACAACCAATTCTCAAACAAGCAAAAAAAATTTTTATCGCCATCACTTTAATTAATCAAAAAATTTGGCAATGTGCAGAAGAATCTTTTCTTTCCTCAACTCCCTCGCAATGTCAAGATGGAAAAACAATCATCACTCAACTTCGTCAAGATTTTACTAACAATGCCGACATAAAATCATCCGAAATAAAAATGATCGACAATTTAGAACAAAAAATGGCGGAAATAATGCAGGCTTCTGCTAATAAAACCAGCATCATTTCTGCCGAAGGAAAGCCCAAAACCATCACTTTAGCCGAAATTAAAATTGCCAAAAACACCGCCGATAAGGTGTTAAAAAGAGCAGAAAAATTATTAACCGAAAATTTTGAAAAATAACATCATTATGAGCGACATTACCAAACTCACTTTACAACAAACTATCGCTGGTTTAAAAAGCAAACAATTTTCAGCAACCGAAATTGTTTCTGCCTACATCAAAAACATTGAAAACAACAGCAATCTCAATGCCTACATCACCACCGATTTTGAAAACAGCCTCAAAAAAGCTAAATTGGCAGATGAAAAAATAGCTCAACAACAATCGCTAACACTAGAAGGCATTCCAGTTGCCATCAAAGATTTATTTTGCACAAAAAATCTCAAAACCACCTGCGGTTCAAAAATGTTAGAAAATTTTATTCCGCCCTACGAATCAACTGTCACTCAAAAACTTCTCGATGCTGGTGCTATTTTTTTAGGCAAAACCAATATGGACGAATTCGCCATGGGCTCAACCACCACCACTTCTTATTTTGGTAAAACCATCAACCCTTATCGCTCCAAAAACTCTCCAGATCAACCACTTACTGCTGGCGGTTCTTCTGGTGGCTCTGCTTGTGCGGTGGCTGCCAATCTTTGCCTAGCATCAACCGGCTCCGACACTGGTGGCTCTATTCGACAACCTGCATCTTTTACCAACATTGTTGGCATCAAACCAACCTACGGCAGATGCTCTCGATATGGTATGGTGGCTTTTGCCAGCTCTCTTGATCAAGCTGGTATTTTTGCTAAAAATGTCTATGATACCGCTTTGGTGCAAAAAATAATTTCCGGTTTCGACAGCAAAGATTCTACCTCGGTCAACATTGCTGTACCAAATTTTGAAGCTTTATTAAATGCCAATCTCACTGGCAAAAAAATTGGCATTCCCAAAGAATATCGCCTCAACAATATGCCAAAAGCAATCGAAAAAATATGGCAAAAAGGCATAGAAATACTTAAAAATAACGGGGCAGAAATTGTTGACATTTCTTTGCCTCACACCTCTTATGCAGCCGCCGTTTATTATGTGCTAGCTCCAGCAGAATGCTCTTCGAATTTAGCCAGGTTTGATGGAGTTCGCTATGGTCATAGAACCAGCAAAACCAACATTTCTCTTGACGAACTCTACCAACATTCTAGAGCCGAAGGTTTTGGTTATGAAGTAAAAAAACGAATCATTATTGGCACTTTCGCCCTTTCTTCTGGCTATTACGATGCCTACTACAAAAAAGCCCAACAAGTTCGCCGATTAATTTTGCAAGATTTTTTAGAGGCTTTCAAAAAAGTAGATGCCATTTTAACACCGTCAACTCCTAATTCTGCTTTCAGTTTTAGCGATATGGCAAACTTTGATCCCATCCAAATTTATCTCAACGATATTTTTACCGTTCCTGCCAATTTAGCAGGCTTGCCCGCCATATCGGTGCCAGCTGGTTTCGACGACAATAATCTGCCTTTGGGCTTGCAAATTATCGCTCCTCATTTTGATGAGCAAACCGCTTTTAATATTGCCTTGGCAATCGAGCAAAACTCTAATTTAAGCTAATATGTTTTTATTGATAGATAATTACGATAGTTTTACCTACAATCTTTACCATTATTTTGTGCAGTCGGGCATCAAAAAAGTCGAGGTAGTACGAAACGATAAAATAACTATTGCCGAAATCAACAAATTAAACCCTTCAGCCATCATCTTGTCGCCAGGCCCGTGCACTCCCAACGAAGCTGGGGTTTGCCTTGATGTTATCAAAAATTTTGCAGGAAAAATACCAATTTTTGGGGTTTGCCTTGGTCATCAAAGCATCGGGCAAGCATTTGGAGGAAAAATCATCAAGCATCATCCAATGCACGGCAAGGTAAGCAACATATATCACAATCAGCACCCTCTTTTTGCTAATATGCCCTACCCTTTTTCTGCCACTCGCTATCATTCTTTAATTATCGAATCGGCATCTTGCCCAAGCAATTTAAAAATCATTGCTCACACCGCCGAAGATATCATTATGGCAATTGCCGATGATGAAAAAAAAATCTACGGGGTGCAGTTTCACCCCGAATCTATCGCCACCGAAAATGGCTTACAAATTATTAAAAATTTTGTCTCTTTAGCAAAAAAATGATTCCTAATTTAGCAAATTTGACCGAGTCTCAATTTATTGAGATTTTTGACAATATTTTTGATGATAAATATCCAAAATCGGCAACTATTGATTTTTTACTAAATCTCAACCAAGCCGATCTGCCAGAAAATGCTCTATTTGGAGCTGTTTTTTCTTTGCAAAAACAAGCCATCAAACCAAAAATTAACCAAGAACTCACTAGTCAACTTATCGATATTTGTGGCACAGGTGGCGATAAACTCAATACTCTCAACATTTCTACCGCAGTTTCTTTTGTGTTGGCCGGGGCGGGCATTAAAGTTGCCAAACATGGCAATAAAGCCCTCTCTTCTCAAAGCGGTTCGGCAAATATTTTTTCGCAACTCAATTTGCCATTTGCCCAAAATGCACAAACCATAGAAGAAATGCTTTTTGAAAGCAATTTATGTTTCATTTATGCCCCATATTTTCATCCTATTGTAGCAAAAATAGCCGAAGTGCGTAGAGAAATTGCCATTCCCACCATTTTTAATTTTCTTGGCCCATTGCTAAACCCCCTGCAAGTTCAATATCAATTAATCGGAGTTTCAAAACACAACATTGCCAATAAAATGTTGCAAGTAATCTCTAAAAATCAACAACACAAGGCGGTAAGCATAGTTTCTGCCCAAAACGGTATGGACGAAATCAGTAACACTTGCCCTTCTTTTTTATGGCAATATCGTCAAGCCAAAATTTTACCTTGCCAAACCATTAATCCGCAAGATTTAGGTTTTCCTTTGGTCGATCTTTTGCAAATACAAGGCAACGATCCCGCCTACAACACCACTGCTTTGCTAAATTTGTTAGCGGGCAACCATTCTGCCTATCGCGACATTGTTTTACTCAACACTATCTATGCTTTACAGGTAATTCAGCCACAGCTCGATTTATATCAAGCCAAGCAAATTGCCATCGACAGCATTGACAGCAAAAAAGCCCAACTTGTGTTACAAAAACTACAAAAATTTTCACTAAAATAATAATAAGAGATAGGGGCAAATTCCACTCTTCTTGTAGAAGGGGTGGCGGGCGAAGCCCGACGGGGTAGCGTTGGGAGCCAACCACCTATGATATTTCAAGGTAATCCTGGGAGGCCCCCGCGCGGTGTGGCTTACAAACAATACCCCGCCCTCTATCGCAGGGAACCCTTCTAAAATAAGGGGAATTCTGACCGAGAACTGCTTGCAAAAAAAATAATTGACATCGCTATTTTTTATTTTTAAAATTGATAATGATAATAACTTTCATTTTTAATTTTTATATCAAAAAATATGCTAAAAATCAAGCAAATCGCCTCTTTAATGGCAATGGTTTTTTTTGTTTCTTGTCAAAGTTTCGCTAGCACAACAAATAATCCACAAAAACTACCCACAGTAAATGTGCTAGCTCAAAGCGATAGCCCCGATATTGGCTATAGAATCAGCAACAACAATTCGGCAACCAAAATTAATTTGCCTCTACTCAACACTCCGCAAGCAATTTCGGTAGTTTCTGCTTCGCAAATTGCCGATCAAAACATCACCAACCTAACTTCGGCCGCCCAATATGTGCCAGGAATAGTTGTTTTGCAAGGCGAAAGCAACAGAGATCAAGTAAATATTCGTGGCAACAACACCTCGGCCGACTTTTTTGTCGATCAAACCAGAGACGATCTGCAATATTTTCGCGATGTCTACAACATCGAAAACATCGAGTTTTTAAAAGGTCCCAATGCTCTTGCTTTTGGCAGAGGCGGTAGTGGCGGAGTTATTAACCGAGTAAGCAAATATGCAGATGGCAAACAAAAACGAGAGCTAATTAGCACTCTTGGCTCTTTTGAGCAGAGAAGAATCAGTGTTGATTTGGCAGATAAAATCAACGAAAAATCTGCTTTTCGACTCAATTCGGTTTATGAAAAATCCAACACTTTTCGT
>RFXY01000032.1 GCA_009921385.1 Pseudomonadota bacterium | reverse complement strand
TTTTTGCATCATTCACGAGATTGTAATGAAAAAAATACAATATTTTTAGCAATTTGTGATGGAGATTATTATTTACAAAAAGACTCTAAAACTGGCGATGAGACTAAAATAAAAAGGTTGCAAAGATTAACAGATGGCAAAACTTCTTTTGTTTTAAACATACAAGAATTACCAGCTTTTTTAAGAGGGCATCAAAAAACAACAATAAATAATGAAAAAAATCTTTGACAATTAATTTTTTTCTAGTTAAAATTTTATTTCAATTTTTCATTGATGGCAGGCATAGCTCAGTTGGTTAGAGCACCAGGTTGTGGTTCTGGGGGTCGCGGGTTCGAATCCCGTTGTCTGCCCCACCTAAACAATAAACTCATATGTTGATTGACATTATTATTTTAGCAATTGTTACTTTTTTTATCTTTTTAAAGCTAAATAAAACCATTGGCAAAATAGACGAAGAACAAAAGCTTTCTATACAGCAAAAAATTCAAAAACAAAAAGAGCAAATTGCTAATATTTTAGCTAACCAAGGCAAGTCTTGCAATGCTAATAACAATATTAATAACAATTTTGCCAACAACAATTCTGCCGAAAAAATTGTCGGCGAAGGCAATACTCTTTCGGTTGTATTTCCACACCTTAGTAGCAACAGTTTAGAAAGTTTGCAATTTATTTTCGAAAAATCCAATATCGATCATCACTTTTTTTTAAAGGGTGCGAAAATGACCTTTGAAATCGTCATCAATAATTTTGCCAGTGGCAATTTAGAAGAAATCAAAAACTTGGTTTGCCCTAGTATTTTCGAGGGTTTTAGCAAAATAGTGCAAAAACGACAACAAGATAAACAAAATCTTGTTACCAACCTAATTTCTATCGACGAAGTTTCTATTGTCGTTGCCTCTTACAGTGGCGATTTGGCTAACATTGTGGTAAAATTTCCTTCTAAACAAATCAACTACATTCAAGATAGCAACAACAGCATTATCAGTGGCAGTAAAGATCAAATTCTTAACATCACAGATAACTGGGCTTTTCAAAGAAATCTCACTTCTCCAAGCCCAGCTTGGCAAGTGATTTCTACCAATTCTTAACATATTAAACTATGTCAAAACTAATTTCGCAATCCACTCTCGTTGCCAACAACCAAAGTTATCGCTATTTCTCTTTGCCCGAATTTGCAAAAAAGTTTAGTGTCAATCTCAATAAATTGCCGTTTAGCTTAAAAATTTTGCTAGAAAATATTTTAAGAACCTATCAAGATAGCAATCAAGCCAAACAGCATTGCCTTGCTTTGGTTAATTCGGTGCAAAATGCTCAAAACAGAATCGAAATCGCTTTTTCACCTGCTCGTGTTTTGATGCAAGATTTTACAGGGGTTCCTGCGGTGGTTGATTTAGCAACTATGAGAGATGCAGTGGCAAAATTACACCAAGATCCTAAAAAAATCAACCCGCTAGTGCCGGTAGATTTAGTCATCGATCACTCTGTGCAGGTCGATTATTATGCAAATAATGAGGCTTTGGCAAAAAATACCGAGCTTGAATTTGCAAGAAACTTCGAAAGATATCAGTTTCTTAAATGGGCTCAAAAATCTTTCAATAATTTTAGAGTAGTCCCGCCCGGAATGGGCATTTGCCATCAGATAAATCTCGAAAATTTAGCCAGTGTAGTTTTTAATCAAGACAACAATATTTATTTTGACACCGTGGTTGGCACCGATAGCCACACCACAATGATTAACGGTCTTGGAATTTTAGGTTGGGGAGTTGGCGGCATCGAGGCAGAAGCTGCTATGCTTGGGCAGGCAGTTTCTATGCTTATTCCCGAAGTTATAGGCTTTAAGCTTGTTGGCAAACTTAATTCTGGCATCACTGCCACCGATTTGGTCTTAACCATCACTCAAATATTAAGACAAAAATCGGTAGTTGGTAAATTTGTTGAATTTTTTGGCACTGGTTTACAACATTTGTCTCTCGCCGACAGAGCAACTATCGCCAATATGGCCCCCGAATATGGTGCCACTTGCGGTATATTTCCAATCGATCAAACCACTTTACACTACCTTCATCTTACTGGCAGAAGCCAAGAAAATATCAACATCGTTTCTGCTTACATTGAAGCACAACAACTAAACAGCAACGAGCAAGCCGATTTTAGCCAAATAATTGAGCTCGATCTTTCCACGGTTTCGCCTAGTTTGGCCGGCCCAAAAAGACCTCAAGACAAAATAACCCTTGCCGAAACTAAACAGTCTCTAAGCAAGTTAGCAGAAGAATTAAAAATCAACAACCACCAAACTTATCAAATCGACAGCCTCAACACCACTTTACACAACGGCGATTTAGTTATTGCCGCCATCACTTCTTGCACCAACACTTCTAATCCTTCTGTGGTTATTTCTGCCGGTTTGTTGGCAAAAAAAGCAGTTGAAAAAGGCCTAAAAGTTAACCCAAGGGTCAAAACTTCTCTTGCCCCCGGTTCGCAAGTTGCCGCTGGATATTTGGCCGATTCTGGCTTGCAACAATATTTAGATCAGCTAGGTTTTAATGTGGTTGGCTATGGTTGCACCACCTGCATTGGTAATTCTGGCTCGCTTTTACCGCAACTAGAAGAAACAATTAAAAACAACAATCTTTTAGTTTCTGCTGTGCTTTCGGGCAATCGCAATTTTGAAGGCAGAATTCACCCCTTAGTTAAGGCAAACTATCTAGCCTCTCCGCCATTGGTTGTGGCATATGCTTTGGCAGGCACTTGTAATATTGATATTTCTACTCAAGAAATAGGCAGAGATCAACAAAATAAACCTGTTTATTTAGCCGATATTTGGCCAACCGACCAAGAAATACAAGAAGTCATAACAAAATTTGTTAATCGTGAATTATTTCTTAAAAAATACAACAACTTATTTATAGGCAACGAAGATTGGCAAAAAATTTCGGTACAATCTTCTGATACCTACAATTGGCAACCAGAAAGTACCTACATTCGTTTGCCAAATTATTTTGATAATCTCAAAAAAAATAACACAAACAACATTGACAATGCTAGCATTTTAGCAATTTTTGGCGATTCTATCACCACCGATCACATTTCTCCTGCAGGTAATATTGCCAATAATTCACCGGCGGCAATTTATTTAAACAATAAAAATGTAAATAAAACCGATTTTAACTCTTATGGTGCCAGAAGAGGCAATCATGAAGTTATGATTAGAGGCACTTTTGCCAACACCAGAATTAAAAATAAAATGCTTGCCGATGGCAAAGAAGGTGGCTTTACCTACAATCAACAAAACGAACTAGTTTCAATCTACGATGCATCTTGCGATTATCAACAAAAAAATATTCCTTTGGTTGTAATTGCTGGCAAAGAATATGGCACTGGCTCTTCAAGAGATTGGGCCGCCAAAGGCACTGCCCTGCTAGGTGTTAAGGCGGTTATAGCCGAAAGCTTCGAAAGAATACACCGCTCAAACTTGGTTGGTATGGGTGTTTTACCTTTATTGTTTGCCAATTCGGCTGATTATCAAAATCTACAACTTACCGGCAAAGAAAAGCTTGCTATTTCTAATATTGACCTTAATATTAAACCAAAGCAAGAATTGCAATGCCTTATCACTATGCAAAGCGGTGAATGTAAAAAACTAAGTTTAATTTGCGGTCTTGATACTGCTAACGAAGTTGAATATTTCAAATGTGGCGGTATTTTGCAATATGTTATTAATCAAATTCTTAATTTAAATTAATTTTTTTTATGCAAGTAAAAATCACTGGCTCCAATATCGATCTAGGTTCTTCCATACAACAATATGTTAATGAACAACTAGAAAAAGCTATCACTAAATTTATCAGTAAAATAGATACTGCCGAAGTTTATTTTGGCAAACAATCACAATTATTTTTTGCCAACATCATTATTAACGAGGCGGTAAAAAAAAATATCACCATCAAGGCCAACGGCGAAGCTGGCGATATCTACGGGGCCTTTAACGAAGCCTTAAAAAAAGCGGTAACTCAACTTAAAAGATACAAAAACAAACTACACGATTATCATAAAGAAAGCATCAAAAACTTAGAGCCAAAATATTTTTCGGCCATAAAATATGTTTTACCACCTTTTCCTTACAATATATTTGAAGAAATGGAGCAAGATGCCACCTCAACAGGTGCCACTAAACATCAAATTGTTTCCGAAAAAAATACCACCATCGAAGAGCTTTCTGTCGATGACGCTATCATGAAAATGGATTTGGCAAATCTACCAGCTTTGGTTTTTATCAATAGCCAAAATAAAAGACTAAATGTTGTTTATCATCGTAAAGATGGTCAAATTTCTTTAGTTGACCCACAAATTTAATTTATTTTTTCAATCTAAAGGAGGTAAAAAAGATGGAAGTTTTAGTTCATGGCAAAAACAATATCGAAATGGCAATCAGGGCATTTCGTAAAAAAGCACAAAAAGACGGTCTAGTAAAAGAGGCTCGTAGAAGAAATGAATTTGAAAAACCTTCAAAGAAAATTCAAAGAAAACGAGACGAAAGCATTGTACGCAAGAAAAAAGCTAGAAAAGGCGAAACCGTTTATTAAAAAAACAAAAAAGTGAGGGGTTTTTATAAGCCCCTCTCCTTTATAATCAATAACTAAACCTTACTTTTCTATTTCACCATATATGCTAGATATCAATAAAATTTTACAGTGCCTACCGCATCGCTATCCTTTTTTATTAGTAGACAAAGTTATTAGCATCGAATTTAATAAAAAAATTATCGCCATTAAAAATGTTTCTTTCAATGAACCTCATTTTTTAGGGCATTTTCCTAATCACCCCATAATGCCAGGGGTTTTAATTATTGAAGCAATGGCTCAAGCTGGTGCCCTAATGGTAACTTGTTGCCCAAATTTTAAACCAGAAGAAAAATTAGTTTATTTTATGTCAATTGATGGAGCAAAATTTCGCAAACCAGTTTTACCTGGAGATATTTTAGAACTGCATGTTGAGGCAACACAAAATCGTGGCAATGTCTGGAAACTTAATGCCGTTGGTATTGTTGATGGCAAAAAAGTTGCCGAAGCCCAACTTTCGGCAATGATTATTGATAAAAAAAATGACCAATAATCTTTTAATTCATCCCACCGCAATTGTTGATAGCTCGGCAAAAATAGCTGACGATGTTGTTATCGGCCCCTATTGCATAGTCGGTTCGCAAGTGCAAATAAATTCTGGCACCATCTTAAAATCGCATGTAGTTATTGATGGCAACACAATTATTGGCGAAAACAACACAATTTATCCCTTTGCCACCATCGGTCTTGCCCCTCAAGATCTAAAATTCAAAGGAGAGAATTCTCAAGTAATTATTGGAAATAACAACACCATAAGAGAACATGTAACTATTCATTTAGGCACTCAAGACGATAAAATGCTTACCAAAATCGGCGATAATTGCTTGTTTATGGTTGGCTCACACATTGCTCATGATTGCGAAATTGGCAATAATGTTATTTTGGCAAACAATGCCACTTTGGCAGGACATGTTTTGGTTGAAGATTCTGTAATTATCGGCGGTCTATCGGCTGTTAAGCAATTTACCAGAATCGGTAAAAATGCCATGATTGGTGGCATGTCCGGTATCGAAAAAGATATCATTCCTTACGGTTTAGTTAAAGGAGAAAGAGCTCATTTGGTTGGTTTAAATTTGGTTGGTTTAAAAAGAAAAAACATCGATAGAAAGCAAATTAACATTTTGCAAGATTTTTTTGCACAACTTTTTGATAAAAGTCAAAAATCACTCACTTTGTTTGACAGATTAAAAAATATCAATCATAATTTTTCCAACACCTTAGCCGAAGATATAACTAATTTCATTATGTCTAAAGAAAGCAAAAATTCTCTTTGTCAACCAAAATATTTCGATTAAAAATGCGCGAAATTTGTCTAGATACCGAAACCACAGGTCTTGACCCAAGAGACGGGCATAAAGTTATCGAAATAGCAGCTTTTGAAATTATTGACAAAGTAAAAACTGGCAACTATTTTCATTGCTATATCAATCCCAATCGCAATGTGCCTCATGAGGCTTTTTTAATACACGGAATTTCTACTGAATTTTTGTTAGACAAGCCTAATTTTTCACAAATTATTAATGATTTTTTAACTTTCATTAAAAACGACCCTCTAATCATTCATAATGCCGTTTTTGATTTAAAATTTTTAAATTTCGAATTAAACAGCATCGGCTCACCTTTGCTTACACAAAATAAAATCATAGACACTCTTTCATTGGCTAGGCAAAAATTTCCTAACTCACCAAATTCTTTAGATGCTTTATGTAAAAGATTTAAAATTGATTTAAGCAAAAGAGAAAAACACAGTGCTTTAATTGACACTGAATTATTATGTTTAGTATATCTCGAGCTCACCTGCGGTTCGCAAGGTGGCTTTTCTTTTGCTAAAAATGTCAACGAAACTAAACAAGAAACAACCGAATTTATTAGGCAAAAATATAATTTACCAATCAGAAATTTCTCACCAACTCAACAACAATTAACTTTACATCAAGAATTTATTTTAACTAATTTTAAAAAAAATTCGTGGTATCAAAACAATTAATATATTTATGAAAAAACTTTTTTTATCTTGTCTATTTGCTATTTTTTTTCAAATAAATTCTGCATTCACTGCCGATTTATATAAAATAGATCCAAACCACATCAATATTGTTTGGCAAGCCGATCATTTTGGCTTTTCTAGCCCTTCTGGAAAATTCAATAATGTCGAAGGCGAGGTTTTATTTGACGAAAAAAACCCCCAAAACAGTTCAGTAAAAATCATCATCAATACCAACTCTATAAACACCGGCATTGAGATATTTGACAACCATCTTAAAACAGCCGATTTTTTTGATGCCGACAAATTCCCTGAAATTATCTTTGAAAACTCAACGATCGAATTAAAAGGCAACAACAATGCCAATATTAGAGGTTTTTTAACTTTAAGAGGCATAAAAAAATCAATAGAATTGCAAATTAAACTAAATAAAATCGGCTTAAATCCTATTTCTCAAAAGAAAACCCTAGGAATTAGTGGCACAGCCAAAATAAAAAGATCTGACTTTGATATGAAATATGGCCTACCCGGCATTGGCGATTTTATAAAAGTAAACATTGAGGCCGAAGCGATTTATGTTAAAGAAGACGAAAAAAATAACAAAAATAACAATAAAAACGAATGGCAAGTCGATCCAAAATTAAGCAAACTAGAATTTTCTTTGTTTCAAGATAGCTCAGAAATTGTTGGGCTTTTTAAAAAATATAACAGTAAAATCATCTTTGACAAAGACAATTTAGATAAAAGCTCTATAGAAGTTGAAATCGATATGAAATCCATAGACATTAGATTAATCGAAGCTTTAGAGGTTGTTAAAAACGAGCAGTGGTTGGCGATTGAAAAATTTGCTACCGCAACTTTCAAGTCAAATAAAATAACAACTTCTGCCAACAAAGATTCTTATATTGCTAAAGGCGATCTTACGATAAAAAATAGAAAATTACCAATCGATTTAAGCTTTACTGCCAAATTTGATAATGACAATAAGAAAGCCAAGGTGTTTGGCACTGCAACTCTGCAAAGAAACCTATTTGATATCGGCAACAAAGACAGTAGAGACAAAAAAATATCCAACAATGTGCAAATCAAATTTTCATTAGAAGCAACAAAGCCTTCTTTATAGATTTTGTTAAAAATTCTTTATTATTAAAACAAATTTGGAATTCAACAGTACCTACCAGAACGATCCTCGCTCTTCAAAAGGCTAAATCTAATTTTGGTGACTATACTGCGTTTTACAACCTGAGAGATTGCTTAGTAGATTCAAAAATTTTTAAAAATAAAAACATAATTCACATCCCTTCCAACAATATCGATAAAGCAAAAGATAAGAAAATTTTTTTGGTTGATTGGTCCAGTGCTGAAAACCATATAGAAAAAAATTTTGCTGCAAGAAAAAATCATCAAACACCTGTCGCGATTTATGCAAAAGAGGCCGGGCATTCCTCAAGACAAAATGGCTGACATCGCAAACCGCTCCAACACTGTTGTTGTTAATTTTAGAGACCGCCTTTCTGAATGATATTTTAACCTCCTTAGTTACAACGAGTTATGACCGAAATTAATATGTACCTACTTCAAATTTTACAAAAATATCAGCCTAGAGATTTATCATCTCATGACCGCGAAATTACTTCTCTGCACAAAATACTAAAAACTTGGGCCTCCACTTGCTATATTGAAATTATAAAATCTGAATCAATGGCAAAAGGAACTGCAATATCCATTGCATCTGATGTTGATTATCTGATTTCACTAGCCAGCAACTGCAATGAAAATAGCGGTGGATTAAGAGGTATTTATGATGGCCTATATTCAAAACTTACAAATTCCGGTTATACAGTTCGCCAACAAAATATTTCTTTTAAGATAAATTTAAATGAGTTAGAAGTTGATGTAATACCATTTTCATAAATAAATATCGCACTTCGATCTAATCACCCTCCCCCAAGAAATTTATTTTACGGGAGGGTCGAAACTACAAAGTAGTTTCGGAGGAGGGGTCAGAAGACTGCATCACAACATCGATTTTGCATAATGATTTTTTAACCCCCCACGAAGCTA
>RFXY01000031.1 GCA_009921385.1 Pseudomonadota bacterium | reverse complement strand
ATTAACAAATCCCCTTTTAGGCAATCTCATGTGCACTGGAGTTTGACCACCTTCAAAACCTTTTACAGAATGATGGCCAGTTCTAGCTTTTTGACCTTTCACACCTCTGCCAGAAGTTTTCCCCTTTCCAGATCCTATACCACGACCGACCCTCATTTTGTCTTGTCTTTTAATTTTTGGAAGATGTTGTAATGTTAGAGACATATTTTTATAATTTAACAATTTTAATGATATGATGAATTTTTTTTATCATACCAAGCTTACAAGAATCGATAACTGAGTTAGTTTTTGAACCTATTCCTCGCAAACCCAAACCAATGATACTGCCTTTTTGCCTATCGTTTAATTTTGAACCACTCTTAATCTGAGTTATTTCAACTTTTGTATTTAAATATTCCTTCATAGTTTTAATCATTTTTTTTATCTTTATTTCCTAAAGCTAAATTTCTCCTTCTGATAATTTCAGAAATATCTTTAGATCTTTTTTCTGCAATCAATTTTGGAGATGTTAGAGATTTAAGAGCGGAAAAAGTTGCTGCAACCATATTGTATGGATTAGATGTGCCAACTGATTTAGCGACAACATCATGTATTCCAGCACACACAAATATCGCTCTCATAGGTCCACCAGCAATAACTCCAGTTCCTGCTGAAGCAGATCTAAGATAGACTTTTGCAGAACAATATCTTGAAAAAATGTCGTGATGTATTGTTCTACCTTCTTTAAGAGATATTTTTATCATCGATTTTTTGGCGACTTCATAAGCTTTATTTTTAGCATCAGCAACTTCTGTTGCATTACCTTTGCCAAAACCTACTTTACCGTTTTTATCTCCAACAACCACTAAAGCAGAAAAGGACATATTTCTTCCTCCTTTTACGGTTTTAGATACTCGATTAACAGCTATTAAAATTTCTGTAATTTCTTGATTATTTTGCTTTGTCATCTTTTATTTAATTAAATTAGAATTTGAGACCTTGTTCGCGACAAGAATCGGCTAAAGCCTTGATACGCCCATTATAAACATATGCACCCTTGTCAAAAACAACAAAATCAAAACCTTTCTCTAGGCAAGATTTAGCAAAACTTATACCAACAAGTTTGGCTTTTTCCATGCCAGTTTTGTAATTATCATCTTTTACGGTAAGAGTTGAGCAAGAAGCCAACACATTGCCTGAAAGATCGAGTAACTGAGCATAAATATTTTTATTTTTTCTAGCAACAACAATGCGTGGACGACCAGATTTATTATTGGCAATCACACTATTTCTTATTCTAAATTTACGTCTTTGATAATTGTTAATCATATATAGTAAGTTATTTATTTTTTCTTTCCTTCTTTTCTTAAAATTGGCTTGCCAAATTTTTTGATACCCTTTCCTTTATAAGGCTCTGGAGCTCTAAAGGAAATAATTTCAGAAGCAACTTGACCAACCAAAACTTTATCGTCGCCAGAAACAACTACAAGATTTGGTTTCTCAAGGGTTACTGATATTTCTTTTGGTAAAACATAAAAAATATCATGACTATAGCCAAGAGTAAGAATTAGCACTGATTTGTCTAAAGCGGTTTTGTAACCAACACCATTTACCTCAAGAACAGTTTTAAAACCAACACTCATGCCAGAAACAATATTTTTAATATTGCTTCTATCCATTCCTATTTTCATTGATAAATCTGAATTTGATTTATCTGAAACTGATAATTTTATTTGATTATCAGAAAAATCAACAACAATACCAGAACTTATGTTGTAATTTTTTTTCATTTTACCATTATCAAAAGATATCTGATTATCATACAAAGAAACCTTGATATCTTGAGGAATTTTTATTGGCAATTTTCCTATACGAGACATAAAAAACCTAAATTAAAATATTTTTACTAAAATTTCTCCACCAAGCTTCTGCATCCGAGCATTATGATCAGCAAGAACTCCTTTTGAAGTTGATATAATAATAACCCCTAGACCATTTTTTACTAAAGGTATATTATCGACTTGACAATAATGCCTTCTTCCTGGCTTAGAAACAACCTCTATATTTGTAATAGCAGGAGAAGAGTTATGATATTTTAAGTTTATGAGAAAATAATCTATATTTTGCTCTTTAACTTTAACAAAATTTGAAACATAACCTTCTTCTTTTAAAATTTGAAGAATATTAGTTCTTAATTTGGAAACTGGTGAAAGAACACTTGTTTTACCAGCTAAATAACCGTTTTTTATTCTTGAAACAAGATCAGAAACAGAATGATTGAAAGACATTTTACCAACTTGATTTAATTAAACCAGGAACTTGACCCCAAGAAGCAAGTTCTCTAAGCGCTATACGCGACATACCGAATTTACGCAGATTACCTCTAGATCTTCCAGTTAGGGCACATCTATTTCTAATTCTAGATTTAGACCCGTCTCTTGAGAGTTGAGATAATTTGAGCTGAGCTGAAAATCTTTCAGATAGAGATAAATCTTTATTAGCAATAATAGATTTTAGATTTAATCTTTTTTCTTTGTGCATTAAGAAGCTCTTTTTTCTTTCTTCATTTCTACGAATTAATGATTTTTTAGCCATATATTATTTTATAGGAAAGTTAAGTTTTTTTAATAAAAATAGCGATTCTTCTTTTGATTTGGCATTGGTTGCAATTGTGATATTCATTCCAAAAACCTTAACAATATTATCAAGATCTACTTCTAAAAATATGCCATGTTCTTTTATGCCAAAACTATAATGATTACTCTGGTTAAAACCTTTATGAGATAATCCTCTAAAATCTCTTATACGTGGCAAAGCAATGTTTACAAGACGATCTAAGAATTGATACATTTTTTTACCTCTCAACGTAACCCTGCAACCAATAGGTAGATCTTTTCTTAATTTAAATGTTGAGATTGCTTTTTTAGATCTCGTTAAAACTGCTTTTTGACCAGCAATATTCGATACCTGATTCAGTAAATAAGACAATAGTTTATTATCACTATCAACGGCTTTTATACCAACATTTATGCTTACCATTTGCACTTTTGGTATCGCTAATTGATTAGTATAGTCAAACTTTGATTTAAGTTCGGCTATAGAATTATGATATAATTTTTCAGTAACTGTTTGCATCTTGTAATTATATTTTATTTTTACTGGTTTGCCATTTTCGCAATGAGAAACATTAGATCTATGTATTGCTTTTTCTATTTTTAGAATCTTACCAGGTTGTTGAGATGTTGGTTTTTGATGAAATGTCGCTATATTTACACCCTCAACCACTAATTTTTCACCAAGAACCTTGGTGATTTTTCCTATTTTTCCTCTGTCATTACCAGATATGATAATTACTTGATCGTTCTTTTTAAATTTTTGCATATTTTTATAAAACCTCCGAAGCTAAAGATGCTATTTTAAGAAAATTTTTTTGACGCACTTCTCTCGAAACTGGTCCAAAAACACGAGTAGCTAATGGTTCATTATCTTTATTTACCAAGACTACAGCATTGTCTCCAAAACTAATAAAACTACCATCTGGTCTGACAATTTTGCTTCTAGTTCTTATGATAACTGCTTTTGCAACCTGACCCTTCTTTATTAACTTGGCACCAGGTATTACAGAAGTAATGGCAACGACAATAACATCGGCAACACCTGTTATCATATGATTTGAACCACCTAAAACTTTTATACATCTAGCAGTTTTTGCACCAGAATTATCGGCGACAACTAGATTTGTTTGCATTTGTATCATATTTTTCTCTTAATTTTATATTAATACCCATTTTTTTAATTTAGATATTGGTCTAGAACTTTTCATTTCAATTTCATCGCCAATAGAAACCTCTTTTCCTAAAGATTCTACTAAATAATTTTTATGAACTGTAATATATTTACCATAACGAGGATGTTTTTTATAATCAGTAACGGTAACTTTTATTGTATTTTTATCTATGATATTAACAACTTTTGCTTTCATATGTTTATTTAACAGAATTTAATTTAGTAAAAAGTCTAGCAACCTCTTTCTTTTTTTGTCTATAATCTTTTATTATAACAGATTCTCTCATAGAGATTTTTAATCTTTTAATAAGCAAATCTTTTTTAAGAGAAGCGATATTTGATAATATTGATTTCTTTTCTTCTTGATTCATAACTATATATGATTAACAATTTTTGTTTTAAAAGGAAGCTTAGAAGATGCTTTTTCTAAAGCTATGTTAGCAGAATCATTATCGATACCATCTATTTCAAAAATAATTCTACCAGGTTTGATTTTAGCAACATAGTATTCTACATTACCTTTACCACTACCCATTCTAACTTCTGCTGGTTTTTTTGTTACAGGAGTATGAGGAAAAACCATAATCCATAATTTACCAGCTCTTTTCATGTAGCGAGTAATAACTTTTCTAGCAGATTCTATTTGTTTAGAATTTAACTTAGAAGGCTCTAAAGCTTTTAAACCATAGGCACCAAACTTTAAAGAATTGCCATTACTAGCAACGCCAAGTATTTTTTTACCACCTTTCTGTGCTTTTCTATATTTTGTTTTTGCAGGTATTAACATATATTAGTTGTCAATTATATTTGTGAAGTTGAAACTTTTTTCTTTTCAACATAACCTTTGTATATCCAAACTTTTACACCTATTACACCATAAGTAGTATAGGCATTAGCAGTTGCATAATCTATGTTACAGCGTAAAGTATGAAGAGGTATAGATCCTTCTTTATACCATTCTGTTCTTGCTATTTCTGCACCACCAAGTCTGCCAGCACAGCTCACTTTAACTCCTAAAGCACCAAATTTCATAGCAGATTGCATAGCTTTTTTCATTACTTTTTTAAAAGCAGCTCTACCTTCGAGTTGTTTAGCTATAGACTGAGCAACCAAAGATGAGTTAATATCTGGCTTATCTATTTCAACAACCTTAACTTCAACCTTATTTTTTGCAATCTTTTCTATAGATTGATTAATTTTATCTATATCAGATCCTTTTTTTCCAATAAGAACACCAGGTTTTGATGTTTTTATAATTAGATTGATTTTATCTGGCAATCTTTCGACAACAACACTGCCAATTCCACAATGAGAATAGTTTTTTTTAATAAACTGTCTAATTTGAACATCATGAAGCAAGTTGATAGCATAATTTTTTTTATCATACCAAATCGACTCCCAGTTTTTATTATTTAATAATCTAAAACCTACTGGATTAACTTTTTGACCCATTTATTCCTCACTTATTTTAAATTACTATTATTTTGCGTCTCTGCCAAAATAACTTTTATATTACTAAAAGTTTTAAGTATTCTGCTAGATTTACCCCTGCCCCGTGCAGCAAACCTGCGAAGAGCAAAAGATCTGCCAACATTAATTTCTTTTATAAATAAATTATCTGCATCCATATTGTGATTGTTTTCAGCATTGGACATTGCGGAATATACCAAAGCACTTATGATTGGAGCTAGTCTTAATTTAGAAAATCCTAAGAATTTTAAAGCATCAGAAACATTAAGTCCAGTAATATTTTTAGTTATTTTCATAACTTTAACAGGACTAGATTTTATTGCTTTAAGTGAAGCTATAGCAAGTTGCTGTGTCATATTGAATTAATTATTTTGTAACTTTTTTATCTCCACCATGACCATAGAAAATGCGAGTAGGAGCGAACTCGCCAAGTTTATGACCAACCATTGCTTCAGTTACGGAAACCGAAACAAATTTTTTGCCGTTGTGCACAACAAAATTAACCCCAACAAATTGAGGAAGAATAGTTGATCTTCTAGACCATGTTTTTATAACTTGTTTCTTAGAAGAAGAAAGATATTCTCGAACTTTTTTTAGTAAGTAACCGTCTACAAAAGGCGGTTTTTTAGAAGATCTTGGCATATTATTTTACTCTCCTTGATTTTATAATAAATTTATTTGTATTTTTATTTCTTTTTCTAGTAATTTTACCTTTAGTTGGTTTGCCAGTAGGCGAAACAGGGTGTCTACCACCAGATGTTTTACCTTCACCGCCCCCATGAGGGTGATCTACTGGGTTCATCGCCACACCCCTAACGGTTGGTCTAATGCCAAACCATCTAGATCTACCAGCTTTACCAACAGTAGCATTTTTATTATCTAAATTAGAAACAGATCCAATAGTAGCCATACAATCTAGAGGGAAAAGCCTAATTTCACTTGATTGCATTTTAATTAAAGCGTATCCGCTATCTTTGCCAACTAATTGAGAGTAATTGCCAGCGGATCTAGAAACAGCTCCACCGCAACCTGGCTTTAGCTCTATATTATGAACATTTGTGCCAATTGGTATAACAGATAAAGGCATTGCATTGCCAACTTTTACATCGACCAAATTTCTAGAAGAAATAATAGAATCGCCTATCGCCAATTTATGAGGAGCTAAGATATAAGAATAGGTGAAATGCTGTGCGATTTGGATCGTATTCTATTCTTTCAACTTTTGCCTCAATATCAAACTTATCTCTTTTAAAATCAATAATTCTATATGATTTTTTATGTCCACCAGATTTATGACGAACAGTGATATGACCAATATTGTTTCTTCCAGATTTTTCAGAAACATTGGTTGTAAGCATCTTGAGAGGCTTTCCTTTCCAGAGAGCACTTCTATCTACGGCAACATAATGACGTAAAGAAGGTGTTACTGATTTAAAATTTTTTAATGCCATATGTTTTAATCGAAATTAATTTTTTGTCCTGTCTGCAATGTGATAATAGCTTTTTTAATATCAGATTTACTACCCACAATACCTTTAAATCTTTTTGTTTTGCCAAAAGAATTGATTATGTTTACTTTTTTAACATCCACATTAAAGATCTTTTTTATTAAAGAAGCAATTTCTTTTTTTGTGCAATTATAATCTATCTCAAAAGTATATTTATCATTTGCAACTAATTTATTTGATTTTTCAGTATAAATTAGTTTTTTTATTTTATCGTAATTCAAAAAAGTAGTCATTTTATATAGATGTCAAAATTGATTTTTCAAAGATATCTTGTTCTACGACAATGTTATCATAATTTAAAATATCGTACACATTTAGAGCGTTGGAATGCAGCACTTTTATATTTTTAATATTTTTTACACTTTTTTGTAAAACTGAATTTTTATCGACCACAAACAATACTGTTTCTAAATTAGATTTTTGTAAAAACTTACTAACTTTATTAGTTTTGATAATATTTGCTGTAGGATTAAAAGTAAAAATCTTATTTTCAAGTATCTTTAACATAAGAACATCTGCTAAAGCTTTTTTAGTAATTTTTTTTGGCATAGAAAAGTCAAAACTTCTTGGCATAGGACCATGACAAGTTCTACCACCGACAAATTGAACAGATCTTTTGCTACCTTGACGAGCTCTGCCTGTCCCTTTTTGTTTCCAAGGTTTTGCAGTGGTGCCAGAAATTTCTGACATAGTTTTTGTTTTGGCAGAACCAGATCTTCTTGAAGCCAATTGCCATCTCACAACATATGAAATGTTTTTTGCACTGAAAAAAGAAATATCCGAATCAATATGAAAACTGTTGCTATCAAAAGATTCTGTTTCGAAATTTATTTGTTTTATTGAGATTTCATTCATATAAGACTCTAGTAATTACTAATTTTAACAAGAATATCATTACCAGCTCTACCCGGAATGGCACCTTTAACAGCAATAATTGAAGCTTCAATATCAACAAATAAAACCTGCAAGTTTTTGATAGTTATATTTTCAACCCCTAAATGACCAGCCATTTTTTTGCCACGAAATGTTTTACCCGGATCTTGTCTTTGACCAGTAGAGCCATGAGAACGATGAGAAACAGAAACACCGTGCGAAGCTTCTAAGCCTCGAAAGTTCCATCTTTTCATAACACCAGCAAAACCTTTACCAGTTGTTACACCTCTTATACTTACTTTATCTCCTTGTTTAATAAAATTTTCTATTAAAACAGGCTTACCGACCTCAATTTCAAAAGCATCTTTTACTTTACAAGTATGCAATAGTTTATGAACTGGCAAAGATTTTTTTTGATAAGCACCAACAACAGATTTTGAAATGTTTTTGGTTTTTTCCAGTTTATTAAAAGCAATTGTTAATAACTTATCGTTGCTATTTTTTTGATTTTCTTTTAAATCGAAAACAGTATTGCTGTATAAATGAATCATAGTAAGAGGTGTTGATTGCCCAGCCTCTGAGTAGATATGAGTCATGCCGATTTTTTTTCCTATAAATTCTAACATTTTGTTAATTTTTAGTTCCGTTTAATGCAATTTTAATTTCAACGCCAGCAGAAAGATTGAGCTTCATTAAAGCATCAACCGTTTGAGCAGTTGGAGATATTATTAGTATTCTTTTTGAAGTTCTGATTTCATATTGCTCTCTAGAGTCTTTATCGACATGCGGACTTCTATTTACACAAAATTTCTGAATTTTAGTTGGCATAGGAATTGGTCCTTTAATGCCTGCACCCGTTCTTTTGACTGTAACAATTATTTCATTTACAGCTTTACTCAGAACAAAGTGATCAAAAGATTCTAGTATGATTTTTATACTTTCTTTATTTTTCATATTTCTCCACTATACAGCCCAGTTTTTAAGCTGGACTGAGATAACATTTTTTTTACTTAATAATTTTACTTACAACTCCGGCACCGACGGTTCTGCCACCTTCTCTGATGGCAAATCGTAGACCTTCTTCCATAGCAATT
>RFXY01000004.1 GCA_009921385.1 Pseudomonadota bacterium | reverse complement strand
GATCGGCTCCCGACACTACCCCGTCGACCTTCGGTCGCCACCCCTTCTGCAAGAAGGGGAATTTAGATCGAAGTGTGGTATTTATTTATGTAAATAGTATAATTTATGCCAAGTTTTTTCAAATATTTTTTATGACTACTCTTAGAATTTTATTAAATAACCATCTAAACCATAATATATCTAGTTTGGCTGGCATTACAAAAAACGATATAATTTTTTTTGTAGAAGCTAAAGATCAATACACCAATCCCAAACATCACCAAAAAAAAATCGCTTTTTTGTTGTCTGCAATGCGATGTTTTGCCTACGAATTAGAGCAAAAAGCTTGGCAAGTGGTTTATATTAAGTTAAACGATGCTCATAACAGTGGCAATTTGTGCCTTGAAATTGTTAAAGCCTACCAAAAATTTGAGTGCCACAAGGCCGTCATTACTATGCCCTCTAACTATCAACTAAATAAAGATCTAGAAAAACTGTCTATTAACCTTGACATTTTAGAAGACAACAGCTTTTTGGCAAGCAAAAAGTTTTTTCAAGACTGGGAAAAAACCAAAAAACAACCAAGAATGGAGTTTTTTTATCGAGAAATGCGAGTAAAGCACAATATTTTAATGCAAAACAACAAACCTATCGGTGGCAAATGGAACTACGATAAAGAAAATAGAAAATTTCCTAAACATCAAATTAATTTACCTCCTCTGCCCAAAATTGCTTTAAACAACATTACCAAAGAAGTTTTAGAGCTCACCAAAGAGCATTTTGGCGATCATTTTGGCGATTTATTGCCTTTTGATTTTGCCACCACCAGAAAAGATGCCTTGGTTTTACTGCACGATTTTATTAACCATCGCTTGGCTTTTTTTGGCGATTACCAAGATGCCATGATAAGCGATCAGCCTTATTTATATCATAGTGTGTTAAGCCATTATCTCAATGTTGGCTTACTTAATGCTCGTGAATGCCTAAAATTAGCCGAAGAATTTTTGCAGAAAAACCCAAACAGTTTAAATGCGGTTGAAGGATTCGTCAGGCAAATATTGGGCTGGCGAGAATATATAAATGGCATTTATTGGCTTAAAATGCCGCAATATGCTAGCCAAAATTTTTTGCAAGCCAAAAATAAACTGCCACAATTTTATTGGCATGGCAAAACCAAGCTAAATTGCCTTGCTTTGTGTGTAGAGCAAACCAAAAAATATGCTTATGCTCATCATATTCAGCGGTTGATGGTTTTGGGTAATTTTGCTTTACTTGTAGGTGTTGATCCTCAAGAATTAAACGAGTGGTATTTGCTTGTTTATGCCGATGCTTGGCAATGGGTAGAAATGCCTAATGTGAGCGGAATGGTGCTATTTGCCGATGGTGGCTACCTTGCCAGCAAGCCTTATATTGCTAGTGGATCTTATATTAATAAAATGTCGAACTATTGCCAAAAATGTAGCTACAATTCACAAGAAAAAACTGGCGAAACAGCTTGCCCTTTTAATTATTTATATTGGAATTTTTTACTCAAACACCAAGATAAATTAAAGCGAAATCAAAGATTAAGCATTCCCTATAGCCAACTCAACAAAATGAGTGATTTACAGCAAAAACAAATTATTGCCGATAGCGATAATTTTTTGAAAAATTTATAATACCATTTCTCGTCTTTAAATGCATAAAAAACAAAATCATTTTTAATTTTAAATTTAATTTAAAATTAAAAAATATAAAGTTATTTATGCATTTAAAGACGAGAAATGGTATTATACTAGTTGTGTGGAGTTTTGCTTTATCGCAAAAAATAAAAATGAGATTATTTTAAAAATCTGCTACCAGGTTTGATGGCAGGTAGGTCTTGTAAGTGAGGAGGAATATTGTTGCTTTCAAAAGTTGTTACTTCAATTTCTAATAAAGAATATAAAGGGGAGGGAAGGGTTTGATTTTTTGCTCTACGATCAATTAAACAGCCAATCGCCACAACTTTTGCTTGATGGCTTTCTATTAAAGCAATTGTTTCAAGAGTTGATTTTCCGGTGGTAATAACATCTTCAATTACAATAACAGGTTGATTTGGTTGTAAAGAAAAACCTCTTCTTAGTTCAAAAACACCATTAACTCTTTCGCAAAATATTGCTGTAGAATGAAGATGCTTGGCGGTTTCAAAGCCCACCACCACTCCGCCCATTGCTGGCGAAACTACCGCAATATTTTGTGGTAAAATGTTGTTTAAAGCTAAGTTGGTTAGAATTTTTTTTGCTAATTGTTGGCAAATTTTTTCTGCTAAATGAGGATGCATCAAAACTTTGGCAGATTGCAGGTAGGTGTCAGAATGTAAACCAGAAGATAAAATAAAATGACCTTTTAATATTGCTTGACAAGAATAAAAGATATCTAGTATTTCTTGATTATTTTGCAAAGTATTTTCTGACATAAAAAAAATGAAACAAGGGGTGTTTTGAACCCCTTGTTTGAGTTGTTTGTTGATTTTATTTTGAACCGCAAACAGCAAGCTTTTTCTTTACTTTTAGCCTTAATGTTTGAGCAGTAGTAGAAAGTTTATTAAAGTGAAAGTTGACCAAAAAATTGTCGATATCGCCATATTTGTTGATAGTTCTTAAAGTTGAGGTTGCCACAGATAATTTAATATCAACACCTAGTGCTTTGCTAGGAAAAGACATTTGTTTAAGATTAGGCAAAAATCTTCTTCGATTTTTGCGATTAGAGTGAGAAACAGTGTTACCACTTTGTGGTTTAACTGAAAGAATTTGACAAATTTTTGACATATTAAGTTTGATATTGCTATATTTTTTTAACTAAGAAGAACCTAACCTTGGCAATTTCCAGTATCTTTACCAGTTATTGCATTATAAATGCTAGGGGCACCAAAAATTGTTGCCACTGCCAAAGCAACACCAATCATTATTTTTATATCTATTTTGCCTAATAAAAAGCCAGCACCAGTTGCCATAACCATAATTGCGGCAATAATTTTTGCTGGAGTGCCATTTAATATTGATGTAGCATTACAAAGAACAATTGCAATAGAACTTTTATTTACCAAAGCATCGTCTGCTGCCTGAATGGTTCCCGCTGCATTTGCAAAAAAAGGCGACAACAAAGAAATGCTAAAAACTAAAAAAAAGAAATAGTTTTTAACTTTAAAAAAAATGTTTAACATAAAAATGATAATTTAAATTAATAATTGCCTAACACTTTAAACTCAAAAAAATTAATTGTCAATTTTTTTTTAACAAATTTTTTGTATTATTTTTAATTTATCTTGTTGCTTTTAAGAAAGAACACAAATATCATTAGCAACAAATCATAGCAACATCAAAATTAATATTTATGAAAACTAATGCAAACTCCATTAAAATAGGCAATGTTCTTGAATTTCAGGGGCAGTTATGGAAAGTGTTAAAAAGAGAACATGTTAAGCCTGGCAAGGGCGGTGCCTATATTCAAATTGAAATGAAAAACATTCAAACTGGCAACAAAACCAACACCAGATTTGCATCAAGTGAAGATGTTGATGTTGCTTTCGTTGAGCAAAAAAACTTGTTGTTTCAATATTTTGAGCAAAATAATTTAGTGGCCATGGATATGGAAAGCTTTGAAAGCTTTGAGTTTGTCAAAAATATTGTTGGCGAGGCTTTGCCTTTTTTAACAGAAGGTATGAATATTAGGGTTGAATATTGCAATCAAAAACCCATTAGCATCTTTTTGCCAGAACAGGTTAATGCCATCATTGCCCAAGCTGATGCCGTGGTTAAAGGTCAAACTGCCGCTTCTTCTTATAAACCAGCTATTTTAGAAAATGGCATAAAAATTATGGTGCCTCCTTTTATCGAATCTGGCGAAGAAGTTATTGTTAACACAACAGATTTTACCTATGTTAGCAGAGCCAAATCATAATTATTTGTTCTATAAAATGAATGGTCTTGATAATGATTTTATTATTCTCGATAACCGTGCCAATAATTATGATTTTTTATATCAACAAATTGGCAAATTTTGCCAAAAATTGTGCTATCGCAAAAACATTGGTTGCGATCAATTAATTATTTTGCAAAATAGCCAAGTTGCCGATGTTGCAATCAATATTTTCAATCAAGATGGCTCAAAATCTGGTGCCTGTGGCAATGCCACTAGGTGTGTGGCATCTTTAATTTTTGCAACACAAACTCCAAAAAAGCAAACCATAACCATTGCGGTGGGTGAAAAAATCTTGTCTTGTCAAAAAATAGATAGCCAAAATATAGCAGTTAATATGGGGCAGGCCACCATATTGCACCAAAATTTAATTTTACAGCAACTTAACTTTATGGCAATTGATGTTGGCAACCCGCATGCGATTTGCTTTGTTAAGCAACCTTTGTCTGACAAGTTATTTTATGAAATCGGTCCTACAATAGAAAATAATTTGCAATATTTTCCACATAAAACCAATGTTGAATTTGCTCAAGTTATTAATCGCAACACCATTGCTGTGCGAGTTTGGGAAAGAGGAGTGGGCGAAACTTCTGCCTGTGGCTCGGGGGCTTGTGCGGTGGCGGTGGCTGGTATTGTGCAAAAATTAGTTGACAACACTGAAATTAACATTATTTTCTCTGGCGGTGAGTTAAAAATTCATTGGCAAAATCAGCAAAACATTATTATGACGGGCGGTTTTCAAAAAATCTTTACTGGTAATTTTGAGGCAAGTTTTTTTGTTTAACAACAGTATAGCGAATGCTTGACAAAATAATATCTAGTTTTATAATTTGTCGCATATTTTTTACAAACCTTAAATACTTTTGTGCTGAATTTTTTTAAAAAATACACCATCATTTTTTTGTCTGCCTTGTTGTTGGCACTTTCTTCTTGTGAAAGCAGAATTGGCAGTTGCACAGATGATCCAGGAGAGGGTAGCATTAGTGCTTCTGCAAAGCCTAGCAATATTTTTTCTAACAACTCACAAGATTTATGGCAAACCCAACTTGCCGATTGGCAAGAAACCCCATATTATACTAACGGTCAAGACATCACGCTAGCTATTGGCACAGGAAGTTACGGATCTGTCGATGCTCATCGCGGGCAATCGGGTCGAGTAACTCATCCTTGTAATATTTGTTCAAAAATTGTCAAATATGCTAGTAATGGCAAAATAGAGTATCAAACCCCAAACTGCATTTGTGGCCCAAAAATTTATGGCCCACCTAATCAATTGACCCAATCTTTTCAATACAATCCTAACGGTAGAGAACAATTTCGTGCCATCGAAACCATTCAACCACAATGCGAAATAATGCCTGGTTATTTAGAGCAAGCGCACTATGGCATAGTTGAACAATCAGAAAGAGTTAAGTGTGAAAAGTCCGCAACATCTAAAATAATCTCAATTCAAATAATCTCAATTCAAGATAAAAAGGTTGTAAGTCAAGTTCCTTCTAATCCAATAAATTTAAGTTCACAAGATTACACCTGCATTCCGATGGAATGGGCACTTAATTTGGGATCTGGTCACCCAAATTTTACAAGCAATTCGAGTATTCAATCTTTTTTACACAATAACAGTATTTTGTTAGATAGCTCAGGTATAGAAAAATATTATAGCAAAGCAACCTATTTGCTTACTGCCGATTTTAAAGATATTGTTGCTGATGTTGACGGTTCACCAAAATCGGGCTACGAAATTGTGCATTTTCCTGTTGACTACTATGAAAAAGAATTAAGCCAAACAGAATCAGATAAAGCCAAAATAACTCAACTTAAAGATGTTAATTATCATCAAGTAAACAATTGCAATGCTTCTAATGGTTTAAGTTTATATCTTGGTTTGTTTCCGCCAAATTCTGATATGCCAGGATATAATAATAAAATTTATGCTTATCATCTCTATTCTTTTAATCAAATATGCAGATCTTATTACGGTGGCATTTGCAACAATGCCGTTACTGAATTTAAATTAAAAAGTGCATCAACTTCTACTTCTAGTGCAGTTGCTACCGTTGCTTCTGGTCCTGAAGTTTTACCAAAATTTTTTTCAGCAAACAATGGGTCTATACCAGCTGGATATAAAATAAAATTTAAAGTTTATGATAATTATTATACCGACAACAATTCGGACGATGGATATCTTATTAATATCACAAGTGGCATACAAACCCAAAACACAGATAATCAACAGCAAGACGAAGGCATTATTGGTAATGTAAAAAATAAAATAGATAGCATTTTTATTGGGTCTCAAAGTTATAATTTTCAAGCTTCTCACATTAATTATGCCTCTCTGTTTTTTTCTTCTGCCTATGCATCTGATGCACCGCAAACAGAGCAAGAAAAAATTGATGAAATCATGGAATCTGCCAAAAAAAGCGGTCTAATCCGAGCAACTTATGAAAATTTTACTAGAAAAAATCAACTTCTTATTAGATTGGTGATGAGTTTGTTTTTGTTGTTTTATGCTGTGAGTTATTTAATGGGTTTATCAGAAATGAATCAAAAAGAATTGGTGGTGAGAGTTTTTAAAATTGCTATTGTTTTTGCCTTTCTTGATCCTGCTTTAGTTGGAATAGTTAAAGGAGATAATGGTCAATACACCGCCCCCCCTGATGGTTATGATTCAAGCGATTATTCTTATAGCAGTAAAGATTATGCAACACTTGGCTTTTTATTGTATCAAAAATATGTGGTAAATTTTGTTTTGGATGGCTTAAATACATTAATAAATATTGTTTCTGGCTTCTGTAAAACAGTAATGGATAGTTTCACTGCAAACGATGGTGCAAATGCTTTACAAATAGAGGGTATATCGTTTAGTCAAAATGTTAATTTTGCCTATTTCGATAAAATTTTAGAAAGCATATTTAATATTAAAACAGTTGGTAGCATTATTAGTGCTTTTTTTACAAAACTTGTAGTAGGAGCATTCCTGTTGGTGGTGTTTTTATATTTTTTAGTCAAAACAATCTTTAAGTTATTGATAACCTATATTTTAAATTGGTTGCAAATTATTTTGGCTTTAAGTTTGGGGCCAATTTTCTTTTTGTTTTTGCTATTTTCAAGAACTAAAAGTTTTTTTACAAAATGGTTAGCATTTATTTTTGCAAGAGGTTTAGATATTGTCATTCTTTTGGCTCTTACTTTTCCATTTTTGTCAGTAATTTATAATGATTTATTGCAATTAATTGGTCAGCCAGCTTGTTTAAGAGCTATTGGCCCTTCTTTTTTAAGAATAGGTGTTTGGTTTCAAGGCGATTCTGTCAATGATAATCTTAATAACTTTTTTGGTTATATGTTTGCATTGGCAAGAGATATTGCTTTGGTTTATATGGTGAACCTAATTGCTTCTTATGCTCCAAAAATTTCTGGCAAAATTATTAACATTGCAGAACAACAAAATATGGCAGAAATGTCTACAGGAGCAACTAAAATTGCTAACATAACTACTTCTGAAGCTTTAAAAGCTATGGCTTATTCTTTTAAATTTGCTAACCAATCTTATGTTGGTGGTATGACCAAATCTTATCTAAAACAAGGTGCCCTTGGAGCAAGTGATTTTATTGGTGCAACTCGATTTGCAAAATTTGCCAAAAATACTGCGGTAAACACTGCTCAACAAGCTTTTAAAGGCTTTACCGATGTTGTTAATACTAAAAATGCCAAAACTGCAGGAACAAAAATATTTGATACCGCTTTTGGCACAAATTTTAGCAAGCAAAGAGGCGATGCTTCTGCTGATGTTGCTGGTGCCACTGGTGGTGCTCCTGCTACTGGTGGTACTCCTGATACTGGTGGTACTCCTGCTACTGGTGGTGGTTTTGCTGGTGGCGGTGTTCCTGCTTCTGCTAAAGATTCTCTCGATATACCATCAGAGCCACATGCAGGGAATATTCCTATGTTTTCTCCTATAAAATCGCTTGTTGCTCCTCCCGCTCCTGCTGGCGGTGCTGTTGGCGACACTTCTGCTGTTACTGACACTGCCGCTGCCGCTGCCGCTGTCAATGCCTTGAATAGCAGAATTGACAAACTGCCATCGCTACGAAAACAAGTAGATACAGGTGCAGGAGTGGGGCTGGATGACTCAGATTCTACTTTAAAAGATAGATTAGACTTATTGAAGGCAAAATCTAGAGAAATATATAAAGATTTATCGGAACATCGAACCTTGTTGCCACAACAAAAAGAAGAACTAATTGAAAATTTAAGAACTAAAATATCCACTCTAGCGAAAGAAGTTATCGGAGAGGATGGAACAGATAGTGATAAACAATTATTACAAAAATTAACAGACAGCGAAAAATCTGTAATGAAACAATTTATTGGAGTTGAATTGCTACATGGTGGAGCTAAATCTGAAGGTGGCGGTTCTGCTGGTTTTGCTGGTGCTTCTGCTGGCGTTGCTGATTTAGATAAAGAAGCTTCAAGAAAATCAGGGACCGAACTTCAAACAGCAGTAAAAAATAGTTCTGCACCTCCATCAAATTATTTATTTGTGCAACAAAATACAGAAAAACCAGCCAATGACCAATTTAAACCTGGATTTTTGACTAAAATAAAATCAACTGTGGGAGACGGTTTAGGCTACTTAAAACGAGAAATCGCCAACGATATTTCACTAAATAAGGTTTTAGATCTCTTTATAGAATCTCAAGACAAAACATTAAGAGATTTAAATTCGCAATTTGGTCAATCAGGTGAAGAATCAAATATAGAAAAAGAATTGCAAAAAGCTTTTGAAAAATTTAAACAAGATTTCACCAGCACACAAACAACAGCTTCTCAATTTATCCAAACTACACAAAGCACTCAATATCAGCAAGAAGTAGAACGATTAAAAACTGATATCACAAGTAATCAACTCAAACCAGAGCAAAAAGATAAACTTATAGCATTAGCAACACAAAACAATCAAAAAGATTTGGCAGAAAAACTACAAAATAACTCAAAAACATTAACAACACCACAAAAAGAACAACTTATAAAATTAGTTCAACAAGATTTATTTACAAAACAAGAGTCTCAACTTGTGCCAAAAATTACTAAAGCAATAATTGCTAACGATAACCAGCCTATCGTATCAGAACTAACAAAAGAACAAGTGTTTCAGCAAGTTGCCGATAAATTACAGCCATTAAAAATAATACAAGAAGAAACAAAACAAGAAGTATTAACAGGATTGATAACTAAACTAGATGATACAACTTTAGATCCTGCAACAAAACAAATTATCACAGAATTAAAAACAAAACTACAAGAAACAACTAACACTCCAGCAAAACAGCAAATCTTGGTGCAGTTTTTGGCTAAAAAAGATATACCGCAACAAGCCAAAGATGAGGTGTTGCAAATATTAGAATCAACTGAAACAAAAGATTCTCCTCAACAGCAAGCAAGACAAGATTTTATCAACGAAGTAAAAATCGCAACACTTAACACTCAATTACAAGATATAAACATCAATACTTCAACAAAACAGCAAATCTTGGTGCAGTTTTTGGCAAATAGAACGAACTCTTCTATAACAGCAGAAGTAGAAACAGTCTTGCAAAAAATAAAAAAAGAAGAGAAAGAAGAAGAGATAAAATCGCCACCAGAACAAGAAAGAACTGATTTTGTTAGAAAAATAGAAGAACAATCTGATGCAATAAAAACTTTTACTCAACATCGTAATCCAGAACCAGAATCTGGCGAAATTTCGCAAGAAGAAATAGAAACACTTAAAAAAAGCAAAGTTTTGAAAGTTCTAGATATAAAAGCTGAAGATCTGGAATATTTAACAGATAGAGCGGGTAGTGATAGTGAAGTTGATAAAATATTGAAGGACTTTTCTCTTTATGTGAATGATGATGATGATTATTTTAAACAAACACTGTCAAAAATAAGCACACAAGATAAACAAAAATTGCAAGATGATGCTGAAAAAAGAGAAGAATTGTTAGAAAAAATTTCACAAGATCCATCATCTGTAGAAACAGGTTCGCAAGTTGATTTATCAATATCTGTAGAAAGCATTGAGACACAGAAAAAAACCTTTGATGCTGTTTTAAAGTTGCTTGGTGTAAAATACAAATCCGATAGAGATAAATATTCATCTATAATTTTTTCAACAGCAGATTTAAATCTTTCTATGACTGATAAAATAGAAAAAATGTATACTAATTTAGAAAAACCTTTAGATAAATTGAGAAAATACGATGATCTGCTTGAAAAGATAATGGAAGAAATAAATAATGAGCTTAAACAAAAAATAGCTCTTTCACCAGAATCAAGTCAAAGCGAAACACAACAAATAAAAAGAAATCAATTGACAATTCAAAAAATAAAAAATAGAAAAAAATCTTTTAAATCTCTGTTTGCTAGAATAAAAAAAGCTATAACCCAATCATAAAAAGCCATCAATATGCTTCGTTTCATTTTAGTTTTCATTTTTAGCTTGTTGGTAGGAAAAACACTACATATTTTTTTTTCAAAAAACTATGTAGGTGAAAAAAAAGCAGAATATGTGGTTTTTTATATTAAACAAGAAAAAGGAGCCATTGGTTGTTATAGTAAACAAAAATATCAACAAGTTGTTGATGCCTATCAAAAACAAGATTTAGAGCAAATTAATTTTTATTTAAAACAAAAAGAATGTTTTTTATATGAAAAAAATTATAAATTATCTGCCTTAGACAATATTTGTCAAAACAATAATCCAAACGAAATAGCCGAATTTACTGTACCGCACTTGTTATTAAAAAAAATTTATTTACCGTGTTTTGCCATTGCGAGATAATGTATAATACCAATTACATAAATAAATACCACACTTCGATCTAAATTCCCCTTCCTTTGGTACAGGGAATTTTGCACCGCACTCGCCAAGGTAAATTTAATATAATTTTTTAAGAATTGGCAGTAGCAAAAAATAAGGCAAGATGTTGAGAAATTTTAGTAACACAGTAAATTTTTTGGGAAAGTGAATTTCGAATTGCTTTTTCTGTAAACCGCAAAAAATATGCTCGGCCGCCATTTTGGCAGAAATAATATGTGGCATAGCAAAATTGTTTTTAGCGGTGAGTTTGCTTTCTACAAAACCCGGATTTATCAGCGAGAGATGCACAGAATTTGCCAACAATTCTGCATAAAAGCCTTGGCACAAATTAATTAACCCAGCTTTACTTGCACCATAGGCACCAGATTGAGGCATACCAAAATAGCCTGCCACACTGGCAACAACTGCTAAATGCCCGTGTTTTTGTTTAAGCATTTGCTTGCCTACCGCTTCAAAAAAATAAATTGCTCCAAGCAAATTGGTGTCGATAATTTGTTTAGCTTCTTCTCTTGAAAAATTGCTTAAACTTGTTGGCTGATAAATGCCAGAAGCAAAAATTGCCAAATCGAGTTGATGAAAATTTTCTATCACTTTAGCAAAAGCTAAATCAAAACTCACCACATCGGCAACATCGCATTTTATTATTTCGACTGTATTGTTGAGTTTTAATAATTGCAATTGCTGTTGCAACAACAAAAGCTCTTGTTGATTTCGGGCAGATAAACAAAGATTATAGCCTTCGCTGTAAAGTTTAATGGCAAGCTCTTTGCCAATGCCACTGCTACAGCCAATTATCCAGCAGTTTTTGTTGTTATACATAGTTTTATTTCAAAGCGATGCCCCATTTTTTGGAGAGATATTTGTTGATAGTGTCGATTTCTTCGGTTTTTAAGGCTCGGTCGAAGACTAAAACTTCGCCGATGTAGCCATTAAAATAGTCGTAATAATTATTGGCATTAATATTTCCAAATACAGACATAAAAAATACATCAGATCCAACACTGTAAGAAGATGTTGAAAAAGTTTTATTGGCAGAAGAATTGTTTACATAAAATGATAAATTATTGGAACTTGCAATTGCTGAATCTTCTAATCTCATTATCGCTATATAAGGAGTTGATATTTTTGTGGATATATCAGAATCTGTTGCAGTGCCAAAAGAATCAAAACTTAAAATAGTGCTTCTGATAGATAAAGAAACAGTTGAGCTTGAAGAAGGATTATTAGGGGCTTGCAACAATACTGAATTATTTGATGCAACTCTTGCAGGAGAAAACACTACAATCATGGTATAACTATCGTCACCTGCCACAAGTGGTGGAGCAGAGGGAGTGGTGTTGTTGTTTTGAGAATATAAATATTGAGTGCTACCATCAAACTGCAAAGCAGGTAAGCCATTTATAGCATTGGCGATATACATTGGTCTTTTTGAGCCGGTTTCTTGGTAGACACTTTTTTTGTTGCCTGCCAAAGCTCTTGGTGAAATGTCGTTCCATCTGGCAACATACTCACGATTATCGGGGCGAAGAGTGTCTTTAACATAAGAACCGTCTTTTGGATCGGCAATGTTGGCATAGGTTAAAGCACTAGTGTTGTCGGTGGTGGTAGCAAAGCTGTTTTCTTGGGTTGGCTCAAGCCACAAAACCAAATCGGCAATTGAGTTGATATCAGAAGATTTAGTAAGCTGAGCCGCCGAAGCAAGTTTTGAGTTTCGCACTAAGCGAGAGCCAGAGGTAATGCCAGCAATCAAAATGCCAATAATCAACACCACTACCGATAACTCAATTAATGAAAATCCCTTCCTTTGGCATTTTCTTAAGTTTTTGCAAGAAGAATAAGGCATAAAATTATGATTGTGTGATTATTTTAATAAAAACTAATTGTTGTATAAGATTGCAAAATCTGCAATATTTTTTTAACTGGCTGTCTTATTTTGAGAATAGGATCTCTTCGAAAAAACATCTGCGATCGTCTCCCAACACTACCTTGGTCTTTTTTTTGCCAAGGCAAAAAAAATCCACCCCTTCCACAGGAATGGGAATTTGCCCCCAGCATTCGATTTAATTAGTTAAATTGTTATAAGAGAGGAGTTTTTAATGCAAAAAATTTTGTCAGCCATTTTGGTAAATTCTTGATTATGAGTAACCACAAGACAGGCGATTTCATAGGTTTTGGTAAGATCTTTTAACAAAGAAAAGATTTTTTCTGATAAAGAATTATCTAAATTACCAGTTGGCTCATCTGCCAAAACCAATTTTGGTTTGCCAACAATGGCTCGAGCAATAGCAACTCTTTGTTGTTGCCCGCCCGATAATTGTGCGGGTTTGTGACTGATTCTGTTGCTTAAATCAACTAATTCAAGCATTTCTTTGGCTTTTTGATAGGCAATTTCTTTGGGAATATCTTGAATTAATAAAGGCAACATCACATATTGATAAACAAAGCCTATTTTATGTTTTCGTAAATTGGTTAATTGCTGATCGTTTGCCGCAGAGCAATTTATGTTATCTATAATTAATTCACCAGAGCTAATGTTGTCGAGCAAACCCGCAATTTGCAATAAAGTGGTTTTGCCAGAGCCAGAAGGGCCAATTAGCATAGTAAATTCTTGTTGATGAATGCTTAAATTAATGTTGTTAAGAGCCACAACTTGTTGATTTGCTTGATAAAAATATTTACAAACATCAATAAACTGCAAAATTTTGGTCATTTTTTTGATTTTTTAGCAGTTTTGTTGGTTGATTTTTTATCTTTTTTAATATTTTTTTCGGCTTTTTTAAACTGCTCCATAAAATCATCTTCATCGTCTTCTTGCGAGTATTTATCGAGAGATTTATAGTGTTCTTCATCGTCGTCTTCTTCTTCATCATCATCTTCTTCGTCATCGTCTTCTTCGTGTAGAGATTTAACCATATTATCAAAATCAAGGTCAAAATCTTTGCCTTTTGGCTCGATAGTAATTTTATCTTTGGCAATAGCAACGACTTTTTCTTTGGCAACATCAAGAGAAATGTTGAAAATAATTGCATATTCGTTTGCTAGCCGAAAAATGGCAGTTTCGTAAATAAGCCTTTCACTAAACGAGCGATCGCCATCTTGAATATCACGGGTGAGATCGCGTATTACTTCGGCAAGTAGCATAATGTTGCCAGAATTGATTTTTTCTTCATATTCTTGGGCTCTTCTCGACCACATACCTTTTATTTTTTTTACACCGCCTCGTAAAATAGTTAAAACTTCTTCTATTTCTTTTTTAGAAACCAAATGACGAATGCCGTATTTTTCGGCTTTTTCTACTGGAATTTTGATGGTGAGTTTTTCTTTTTCAAAATAGATGATATAGAGTTTATGCTCTTGATTTAAAATGGTGAGATTATCTATGCTAGTGATTTTGCCAACACCGTGAGAAGGATAGACGATATAGTTGCTGACATTAAAAGAATCTTTGCTTTTTGGCAAAACTGTTTTGTTGATTTTTATTTCTTCTGGCTGGGTATTTAACGGGGTTTTTTTGCTATGTTTAGTTGTTTTTTCGGTGATTTTTTGGTTACTTTTTGCAATTGATTTTTTAGATTTTTCTTCAGTTTTTTGCTTAATTTGATTTTTTTGAGTGATTTTAGTGGTTTTTTTTGCTTTCATAATAATAAATATATCAATAACAACGAAAGTTTTTTTGGCAAAAAAGTGATTTTACACTATTTGGTTGCGGGGGCTGGATTTGAACCAACGACCTTCAGGTTATGAGCCTGACAAGCTACCGAGCTGCTCTACCCCGCGATAAAAGTTTATGTTTAAACTAAAACATATTTTAAGAACAATAAATTAAGATGCAATAACAATTTTCGCTTAAAATGTTATTTTTTGCAAAAAGCAAGTTTTTAGCAAGTTTTTGCTAATTCAGAAGCAATAGTAAAAGCCATTTCAATGCTTTGCGATGAATTTAGTCTGGGGTCGCAATGAGTGTGATAGCGATCAGATAAATTTAGCTCAGAAATATTTTGATTGCCACCCAAACATTCGGTAACATCTTGGCCGGTAAGCTCAAAATGAACTCCTCCTGCAACGGTGCCGAGTTCTTGATGGATTTGAAAAAAAGATTTTACTTCTTGCAAAATGTGGTTGAAGTCGCGAGTTTTGTAGCCGTTAGAAGATTTTATGGTGTTGCCGTGCATTGGGTCGCAAGACCAAATAACTTTGTTGCCATTGTTTTTGACTGCTTTAATTAGCGGAGGCAATTTTTGCTTAACCAAATCTTTGCCCATTCTTGAAATTAGGGTGATTCGGCCAGAAATGTTGTTGGGGTTAAGAATTTCTAGCAATTCTAACAATTCTTGTTCGGTAATGGTTGGGCCAACTTTAAAGGCAATAGGGTTGGCAATGCCTGAAAAAAACTCAACATGAGCACCTTTTGGGCAACGAGTGCGATCGCCAATCCAGAGCATATGAGCACTAAGATTATAAAATTTATTATATTCGCTAACAAAACGAGTGAAACACTGCTCGTAGTTTAAAAGCAAGGCTTCGTGCGAGGTGAAAAAACTGGCGGTGGTAAATTGTGGAATTTCTGTGTATTTAATGCCACAAGAATTCATAAAATTTAAAATATCATTAATTTTATCGGTGATGTAATTGATGTTTTGTTGGCTGTTTAGAACTTGGCTAAGTTCTTGATTCCATTGATTGATTTTTTCTAGATTGCCATAACCGCCAAGAGCCAAAGATCGTAAAAAATTTAAAGAAGCTGAAGAATAAAAATAGGCTTGAATTAATCTGGCAGGGTTGGCATCTCGCGCGGAAGAGTTAAAATCGATGCCGTTAATGATGTCGCCACGATAGGCAGGAAAGGTTTGATTATCGATGGTTTCGTTATCAGAAGATCTCGGTTTGGCATATTGACCTGCGATTCTGCCAACTTTCACCACAGGCTTTTTTAGACCATACATTAAAGCAACGGTCATTTGCATAATGGTGCGAAAGTAGTTTTTGAGATTATTGGCAGAGAATTCTAGAAAACTTTCGGCACAATCGCCCCCTTGCAATAAAAATGCCTCTCCTTTTTCTACCAAACTAAGCTGTTGCTGGAGTTGATGTATTTCGTCGCACGAAACTAAAGGCGGAAAGCTGGCAAGATCTTCTTCTGTTTGCTTTAATTGTGCCAAGTTTTGATAAGAAGGCTGTTGTTTGATAGGAAAGTTTCTCCACGAAGCGGGATGCCAATTGTTTTTATTATCTTGAGAATCGTTGCTAGTCATTTGGTGATTTTTTATTAATTAAATAAATAAATTTTTGCATTTTAACTGTTTAATTGCAACTAAATTTAATTTCGTAAATTTTATTTTTTGCAAAAAAAATCGTTTCTTATCTTAAAAAATAAGACAATGCTAGCCAACAACAAGGTAAAAAAATTGGCAATAACCAGCACTTTATCGGCAATTAAAAAACCATAAACCAACCACAAAATAACTCCTGTAAGATAAATAAGATACATTGGCAAAGAAATTGCCGAAGTGTTGTTGGTTTTGACAATTAAAATAACTTGTGGCAAAAAACTTATAGAAGTTAAAAAAGCTGCAAAATAGCCGATGATTAATTGTGCTAACATATTATTACCTACGATGGTGCTATCAAGTGGGATTGAACCACCGACCTCTTCATTACCAATGAAGTGCTCTACCGCTGAGCTATGATAGCAATGGTAGCGGAGGAGGGAATTGAACCCCCGACAAACGGATTATGATCCCGCTGCTCTACCAACTGAGCTACTCCGCCAAAATGCTAAAAATTATTGGGTGATATTTTATAAAAACACACCAAAAAATAATTTTACCAAAAATTATAATATTGTCTTTTTTATAATGCAAGATGAGTTTTTTATGAATATCATATTAATTATAATATTTTTTTTGTAGTTTTTTGGTGATATAAACAGCTAAAATATTAAAACAAAAAGTAATGACAAATAAACTAAAGGCAATAGCGAAAGCCGAAAGTGTTTTGGGGCTGTTAAATTCTTGATCGCCAGTAAGCAAAGTGACAATTTGCACTGTGGCGGTGGTAACCGAATTGAGTGGGTTGAAAGTGAAATTGGCAATTAACCCAGCCGACATAACCACAATCATGGTTTCGCCAATTGCCCTAGAAATAGCCAAAACAATAGCAGAAACAATGCTTGGCATAGCATAGGGCAGGGCAACAGTAAGGATCATTTCAGATTTTGTGCTACCCAAGGCCAAAGAGCCGTCTTTTAGATTTTTAGGCACCGCAAATAAGGCATCTTCGGTAAAAGATAACACAAAAGGAGTTATCATAATGCCCATCACCAAACCGCAAGAAAGAGCATTTTCGGAAGCTATTTCGATGCCAACAAAAGCTAGACATTGTTTAATAAACGGCACAACAAAAATAATGGCGAAATAACCATAAACAATGGTTGGAACACCTGCTAAAATTTCAAGAATTGGTTTTAACCAATTTCGTAAAGAAGAATTGCTATAAAAAGTGAGATATATTGAGCCAAAAATACCCATAGGTATGGCAATAGACATTGCAATTAGGGCGATTAAAATGCTACCGATTAACACTGGCAAAATGCCAAAAGAATTTTTTAGGGTTTCAGGCTCGGCAACATTGGCGATTTGTGGGTTCCATTGAGTGGTGAAGAAAAAATCAAGTGGTGAAATTATTTGAAAAAAACGATAAGTTTCGGTAAAAATAACCACAGCGATGCTGATGGTGATAAAAATGCCAAGCAAGGCAGTAAAAGCAAGCATTTTGATAAAGAAATTTTCTAGTGTTTTTTTGATGTTAAAGTTAGTTTTTGCTAACCAAAGAAATAAAAAATAATTGGCAACAAGCAAAAACAAAGCAAGAAAAGGTAAAAAAAACCAACTAAAACTACAAGCAATTGCCACCAAAATATAGGCAAGACAATAGTGATTAGGCAAAGAGATGGAGCGATTATGTTTAGTGTTTTTTAATCTTGCCAAAGTTATTTTTTTATATAATAATTTGGTGGAGATAACAAAAATAACTAAAATCAAAAACCACAACATGCTAAAAAAAGATAAATTAACCAGCAAAAAACTCGGCAAAAAACCCGGCAAAAAAACAATACCTAGGCTTTTCGTTTTTAATTTTAATTACCAAGAACAACAAAAGCAACAAAAAGTTTTGCTCGATTTTGGCGATTTTAACTATTTAATTAATGTGTTGAGGTTAAATATTGGCAATCAGGTGATAATTTTTAATCAAAATCAAGGTAGTTTTTTGGCAGAAATTGTCGCTGTCTACAAAAAACAACTCGAGCTACACATTAGCAAACAAGTTGCTAAAACTCAACAACAAAGCAACATTGTGCTGGCTTTTGCTTTAATCAAAAATGTTAGACTCGATTATTTGGCAAGCAAAGCGACCGAAATGGGAGTTGGCTATTTTCAGCCTTTAACAACACAACGAACTGTTATTGCCGATTTTAATAGTGAAAAATTTTTCGCCAATGTTAAAGAAGCAACCGAGCAGTGTGGCAGAAATTTGTTGCCAACTATTGAGCCTTTGCAAAAGCTTTCGGCATTTTTAACCAACAAAAAACCTGATGATATTTTATTATTTTGCGACGAAACTGGCTTAGGCAAGCAAGCAACTAATATTTTACCAGATTTGCAAAAAAAGCATCAAGCATCTAAAATATTGGTGCTGATTGGCCCAGAAGGTGGGTTTAGTTCACAAGAACGATCGTTGATTTTACAGCAAGAAAATTGCTTTGCTCTTAATTTGGGGCCAAGAATTTTAAGGGCAGATACTGCTATTGTTGTTGCTTTGGCTTTGGTGCAAGAATTTTTAGGCGATTTTCATTTGCCTGCCAATTTTTATGCCGAATAATACCATTTCCACTAATTAAAATCACACTTCGATCTAAATTCTCTGTACTCAACGAAGGGGTGCAAGCTATATCGGGCGGGGTAGTGTTGTCAAGCAGAACTGGGGGGCAAATTCCCCTTTTTTAGAAGGGGTGGCACGAAGTGCCGGGGTAGTGTTTGCAAGCCACGGCGGGATCTTACTCGAAATATCATCGGCGATCGTCTCCCAACACTACCCCGTCGACCTTCGGTCGCCACCCCTTCTAAAAAAGGGGAATTTTGCACCGCATTCGATCTAAATTTCCTTTCCACGGGATGGGGAATTTAGATCGAAGTGTGATTTTAATTAGTGGAAATGGTATAATGCCAACATAACAAATAGGCAGATACACTTCTTTTTTTTAATAAAATTATTCATCTACTCTTCCCAAATTTTGGCAATAACCTCTTTGATTTTTTGTTCGTAGATTTCAATGAGCTTTTTAGCAGATTCAATCAAAGCTTGCTCGGCTTCGATTTGAGCGACGATTTGTTGTTGAGTTTCGATTGGTGGGAGTGGGATTTTTATTTTAGAAAAACTAGATTTAGAAATTTCGGCGAATGTTCCTCCGTTAGCCATCCCAATCATTTCGTCTACTTTATTTATTAGAGCTAGTGAAACATACTTATAGTTAACTTTACTACGATCTTTAATGGCGATGTTTTTAAATCCTTGATTAGTTGTAAGTTCAACTGAGTTTGTAGCAATTCTCCCAATTGTTGCTCTAGAAGAAATAAGTATAGAGTGTGCTGGTAATAATTTTGCAGAAGAATTTTTTAAACCAGACTCTGTTATTTTTCGCTTGGTAGAATTAATTTCTGTAATATGGTTATCAGCAGGAAGATCTGCTAGGGTAGCCCAGTTAATATCGCCATTCCAGTATTCTTCATTTTTTGAATCTGGTGTTCCGCCAGATTCAATCATAAAATA
>RFXY01000293.1 GCA_009921385.1 Pseudomonadota bacterium | reverse complement strand
TTGCAAAATATTTTGCAAAGCAAACAGCATCAAATCGTGGCAGTCTACACCAAGCCCCCACAAGTGGCGGGCAGGGGGCAGAAAATGCAACTCACACCAGTGCATCAGTTGGCGATAGAGCATAATTTACCAGTTTTTACCGCAGAAAACCTCAAAGAAAAATCCGTTGTTGAGCAATTTTTAGCTTTTAATGCCGATTTGGCTTTGGTGATTGCCTATGGTTTATTGCTTCCGCCAGCTATTTTGCAAGCTACAAAATTTGGTTGTTTTAATTTGCATCCTTCAAGTTTGCCCAAATTTCGCGGGGCTGCTCCAATTCAGCGATCGATTATGAACCAAGAGTTAGACCTAGATGTTTGTATCATTAAAATGGATGCCGGGCTTGACAGTGGCGATATTGTTAGCAAAAAAAATGTTGGCATTAAAAATCAAACCTATCAAGAAGTGGCAAGCAAAACAGCTCAAATTGGTGCCGAACTTTTTTTAGATTTACTGCCAAAAATAGAGCAAAATAATGTTTTTTATGAAAAGCAAAATCATCAACTTGCCACTTTTGCCAAAAAAATTAGTAAAGATGAGTGTTTGCTTGATTTTTCACAAACAGGCGAAAAATTATTGGCAAAAATATTGGCTTTAAGCGGTTGTTTAGGGGCTTATTTTGTGCATAATGGCGAATTAATAAAAATACTTGATGCAGATTTTATTGCTTGCAATCACAATCAGCAAATTGGAGAAGTTGCTAAAAACTTTGCAATTTATTGTCAAGATGGTTATATTTTGCCAAAAATAGTGCAGAAATCTGGTAAAAAACCAGCAAATCTTAAAGATTTTTTACTTGGCTATCGCTTGTATAAATAGCTCTCCTGCAAAATAATTTTTTTGTGGAAGGTGGAGATAATATCTGTGCGATCTATTTATACCATTTCCACTAATTAAAACCACATTATAACGAAATATTATATTCAGTCGTGCTATCGCAACGACACTATTATATTCAGTCGTGCTATCGCAACGAGACTATTA
>RFXY01000292.1 GCA_009921385.1 Pseudomonadota bacterium | reverse complement strand
AATGGTTGCCGTAAATTCTAGCAACACATTTTTGTTATCAACTGTATTATTATTTTTTTGCAAAACCAAATCAAGCACACAATGCTCCCAACCCAAGGCTTCTATTTTCTCTTCGCTGGCATTTTCTGATAATTTTTCTACTTTTTCAAGCAAATCTTGTTGATATTTTTTGGTATTAGCATTGAGATGATGGGCTTCGTCGGCTAGCATCACAATGTTTTTTTGATGCAAATCGGCAAGAGTGTTGCTGTTTTCTTTTTCGTTGTGGATATCGTGATAAAATTTATGAATGGTGGTGAATTTTATTTCGAGCACTCCTTCTTGACAGTTGCTAAAATTTTCAACTTTTTTGATTTCAACTAGTTTGTTATCGATTATAATCTCTGGCTTAAACAAATATTTTGGATGATATTTATTTGCCAAATTCTGCTCGGTTTTGTTGATAATGTTGTTTTGATCAACAAAAAATAAAAAATTGCGATAACCTTGATTGTAATAATAAAGCATCGTAGCCGCCATCAACAAGGTTTTGCCTGCCCCCGTTGCCAAATTAAACATCAAGTGAGTATAAGAATTTTTGCTTAATTGCTGTTTGTGTTCTTGATAGGCCAAAAAATTTTGCAAGGCTTGTTGTTGCCATTCAAACAGTTGATGTTTTAAATTGCTGGTGATATATTCGCCAACAACTTGCTTACTTGCCGATAGTTCGAGTTTTTTTGGCAAATCAAGTGATGCCTTAAATTTTATTTCTGCCATAACTAAATTGCATAAAATTGTTTGGTTAAGGCAATATCTTGTGCCGATAAATCATAAACAACATCTTCTGCTTCGCTGGCTGAAATATACATTTGGTTAAGATCAAGCATTTTGCAAAAAATCTCTTGCTGTTGATCTAAAGAAAGCTCGTTAAATTGAATGCTTTCAACAATGCTTGGTGCATTTTGCCATTTAAAAAATAACTTGGCATTGATGTTGTAATTTAAAAAATATTTATAATACAGCAAGCCAAATAAAGCCTTTAAATTG
>RFXY01000291.1 GCA_009921385.1 Pseudomonadota bacterium | reverse complement strand
TTGCCACCACAAATAAACCTGTGCCTAGCTGTTGTTGTTTAGAAAATAAATTTTGATAAAAATCGTTAAATGTTTCCACCCGAAATAACCACTAAAAATTGTTGCTGTTTGTAATGCTGGTTTTGCTCTAAAAATTTAACACAACCTGCCATTGCTAATGCCGAAGTATATTCGATATTTTGCTGTAAATGCAAAGTAAGTTGTTTTTGCCAAAAAATAATTTGCTCTTCTGATACTTCAATAATTTGCGATAATTGCTTTAAATAAGCAAAACAACGATCTGAAATTTCCAAAGTTCTAGCACCATCAGCAATGGTATTTGGCGAAGAATTAAAGCTAAAAATTTTATTTTGTAAAACAGATAAACTGGCATCGTTGGCAATTTCTGGCTCACAACCAATAACTTTTGCTTGAGGATAAACTTTTTGACTAGCCAAAAAACAACCCGAAAGCAAGCCACCGCCCCCGCAACTAGCAAAAATAGCCGAGATATTTCTGGGTTTTATGAGGGCATCTTCCAAAATGCAGGTGCCCTGCCCTGCAATTATATCATCGTTATCGGATGGGTGAAAATAAATATAACCTTCTTGCTCTTTTTGCTTACAGGCCATTATTGCTTCTTGCCTAGTATTTAGAAGCACCAATTCGGCTTTTTGCGATTGCACTGCTTTTATTTTGCTTAAAGAGCAGTTTTGAGTCATAAAAATTAGAGTTGGAATGTTAAAAGTTTTACCAACTAAAGATAAGGCATAACCATGGTTGCCCGAGCTGTAAGCAACCATTTTTTTAGGAAAAAAACCAAACCGCTCTTTATAAGCCAATACAGCATTAAAAGCACCTCTTGCTTTAAAAGAATGGGCTTTTTGTTGGTTTTCCATTTTAAACAAAATAGTGTTTTGCAGTGATTCATTAAGTGTTTGACTACTGAAAATTGGGGTGTGGTTTATATAACCAGAAATTCGAGCAAGAGCCTGATTAATACTATCAAAACTTAATTCACTCATAAGTTGAGTAAAAATAAGAAGTAGTGGT
>RFXY01000030.1 GCA_009921385.1 Pseudomonadota bacterium | reverse complement strand
AAACACCCGCTCCAGTTACGACCGAATCTGCTTCAACCAATCAAACAGCAGAGCAACAAATAAACAAGCCAGAGCCAACACAAGTGGCACCAAGTGAAACTGGTAAATCACCTTTTGAATTTCAAGAAATAGACAAAAAAGAAAAAGAAGAAAATCTCGATTCTGTGGCAAAACAAGCCAAGCCAGAAATACCCGATTTGCCAGAATTGCCAAAAGAGGCGGTAAATAGCGAAATTAATCAAGTTGCCAACACCAATGAGTTGCCAAAAAATCTTGCCCCAACTGTTTCGCAAGAAGCTGTTAACAAATCGCAATCAATGCTAGAATTAGAAAAAAAAATACAAGAACAAGAGGCTAAAATTAAAGAAAAAGAGCAAAAAATACAAGAACTAGAAATAAAAAAAGAAATTGAAAAAATAGAAGAAGAAGAAAAAAAAGAGCTTGCCATACCTGCACGATATGCCCCAATTGTTATTTTGGGTGGCGGGGGAGGTGGCCCAGATAATGGTGTTGGTTACGATAAAAACATTATTAGTATCAATAAAGATCCATTATCGCAGTTAAAAAAATCAGAAACTCCAATAGAGGCAACTATTATCGAAGATCTTACTCACACCATCGCTCAAGGCAAAATTATTGCGGCTGTCTTAGAAACTGCTATCAGCACAGAATTGCCAGGTGGGGTGAGAGCCATTGTAAGTAGAGATATTTTTGGCGAGGCTGGTAAAGAAATTTTAATTCCAAGAGGCTCGCGACTATATGGAACTTATTCTACAGAAATAAAATTTAACCAAGCTAGAGTTAAAATTAACTGGACTAATTTATTGCGACCAGATGGGGTAAAATTAGCAGTAACTTTGCAAGCAGGCGACGAATTTGGTAGGGCGGGTGTTGTTGGTGAGGTTGATAGAAGATATTCAGCAGTGGTTGCCAACACTGTTCTTACCAGTGCTTTTGCTTTAGGAACCTCTATGGGTATGCAAAAATTGTTTGGCGGAGGCGGGGCAGGCACTACTACTGTAACTAACCTTACCTCGGGCACATCTTCGACAACTTCGGGGGCTTATAGCCAAATTGCTTTTGAAGTAACCAAAAATATTTTAGATATTATGAAGGGCATAGTTGATCAAGCAATCGATACCAAACCAGTTATTAGGTTGGCACAAGGAACCAAAATAACCATTATGGTTACTTCCGATCTAAGATTACCTGCAATGAAAAAACGATAAATTATTTATTATACCATTTTAACTTAAATTTCATTAATCTTTATTTACGATTTTAATATATGAAAAATCTGCTTATCAAAATAATTTGCTTACTTTTTTTAACATCTTGCTGTTGTCAAGAAAAAACAAAGTTTTATAGCAAAAAATGTTTGCCAAATAACCTGCAAAATGACAATAAAAACAATAATTGCTTGTTGTTTTATAAAAATTATGAGTTGCCACAATATCAAGTGCAAAAAATAATTGATGAAACAATAGAAATTCGTCATTATCAAGCCAGAATAGTTGCTGAGGTTGTTGTTGCTGGCACTCAAAAACAAGCAGTTAAAAAAGGTTTTAGAGCTCTAGCAAGTTATATTTTTGGTAACAATATTGCTATGACCAGCCCAGTGAATCAAACCCTTCAACAAGAAAATCAATGGCTTATTCAGTTTGGTATGCCTCACTATTTTACTCTTGATACTTTGCCTAAGCCAAAAAATCCTAATATTAACCTACACATTATTTCGCAACAAAAAGCGGTGGCAATAATTTTTTCTGGCGTTTGGTCTGATGAAAAATTTGCTTTTCATTTGCAAAAATTAAAAAAATATTTGACAGAAAATAATTTGCAAACCATAGCAGAGCCAAGTTTTGCTTATTACGACGATCCATTTACTTTTCCTTGGAATAGAAAAAATGAAATAATTTGGCAAATTCAAGAAAAATAAAAAAAAGTGAAAAAAACACTTTTAAAATAAAAAAAACTGTTTTATAATTTTGCTACTTTTTATTTTTTATTTATGGGTGATTAGCTCAGTTGGTAGAGCATCTCCCTTACAAGGAGAGGGTCGGCAGTTCGAGCCTGTCATCACCCACCATATTGCAATTAAAAAAATATAAGTGAAATTTTTTAGGTAAAATTTTAAAAAATTTGCTTAAAAATCTACATTAAAAAACATTGTTTTTGTTTGGGGGTGTAGCTCAGTTGGTTAGAGCGCTTGCCTGTCACGCAAGAGGTCGCGGGTTCAAGTCCCGTCACTCCCGCCATTTTTGTTTTATCATTCCTTTTTTTTGCGGGTGTAGCTCAGTGGTAGAGTACAACCTTGCCAAGGTTGGTGTCGAGGGTTCGAGTCCCTTCACCCGCTCCATTTTATAAAAGTGCATATCGGCATAATTTTTAAATATGGTTTTTCACATTCTAACTTCGTCTTTTTGGTTAAAAACCTGTCGTTGCGATAGCACGACTAGTTATTTCGTGTCGTTGCGATAGCACGACTAGTTATTTCGTATCGTTGCGATAGCACGACTAGTTATTTCGTATCGTTGCGATAGCACGACTGAATATAATATTTCGTTCTAAATTCCCCGCGCTAACGAAGTGCTGGGGTAGTGTCGGCAAGTTCATATGGTAAGATCTTTTCAAATTAACATCTGCGATCGTCTCCCAACACCACCTTGGTCTTTTTTTGCTATCGCAAAAAAATCCACCCCTTCCACGGAATGAGGAATTTAGATCAAATGCGGTATTTATTTATGTAAATGTTATTATTTCTTTCCTTAACTCAGTTTTTCTTTGCGATAAAGCAATAAAATTCCTAAGGCGATAAAAATTAAATTAATGAGCCAAGTAGCAGAAAAAACCGAAATTAAGTTAGCCGAACCCAGTGATTTGGCTATATTGTCGATGATATAAATAAATAATCCAAATAAAATTCCTAAAAATATTTTTAAAATTACTTGGCGATTTCTGATATGATTAATGCCAAAGTAAGCAGAAATTAACACCATAGCTAAAAAATTAAAAGGCAAAGCTAAAGTGCCATAAAAATGCACCACAAACTTTCTGGCATCCAAGCCAACCGCTTTGATGTTTTTAATGGTTTTTGGCAAAGTAAATAAAGAAAAAAATTGCAATTTTGCGAAATTAGAAACGATTTGTTGTTGTAATAGATTATTATTGAGGTTGGTGGCAATTTTTAGTTGCTCTATTTTTTGATTAAATTCTGTTGCATTATTAACGATGCAGTTGCTTAAATATAGCCATTTTCCTTGTATTTTAGTGTATCGGCAATTAATTTTTTGATAAAAATTTTGCTGTTCATCAAAAAACCATAAACCAACATCGGCAAAAACATTGTTTGCCTTGTTATATTTGCCCAAACCAATAATGATGGTGTGATTTTTTTCTTTGAGATAGTTTTGCTTTAGCCATAAAATATTTGAGCCATAAGTAAAATCTAATTGCTGTACTTGACTATGTTGTTTTTCTAGTTTTAAAGCAAAATTATTGGCTTTTTCTATTGCATATTGTCCAAAAGTAATCCAAAAAATACCTAATAAAAAAGCGGTAATTAAAACTGATTGACAAATTTGCCATAAAGAATAACCGCTGTTGCCTATAATAGTGATTTCGCTATTTTTTGCTAAAGTATAAAATGTGGTAATGCAAGCAATTAAAACCAAAGAAGAAATGAGAGTAGATATTTGCCCTAAAATTGGCAAGAACGAGAAAAGTAAAATTAAATAATTACTTAGGTGATTATTGTCGTTTTTGTTGATATTTTCAAGTAAATTTATCAGAAAAAATAAGGTTGAAAAAGCCAAAAACACTTTAAAAAAATGCCATAAAAACTTTTGTGCTAAATAGTGTTTAATGATGTTTTTTGCCATTAGATAAAATAAAAATTGGAATGATAAGAAATATAAAGCAATTTAAATAATTGATAGAAATATAATTAGTGTTGTTTTGTGCAATTGATTTGATGGTAAGATTTATTAAGAAAAAAACCAGAGAAAAAATTATGGTGTAGAGGGTTTGTTTAGTATTTTTACTTCTTATAGAATAATTTTTTAGCAAAAAAACAGCAGATACTAGGCTAAAAATGAAAGGAGTAATCGGAAAAATAAGCCTTTGATGCACTTCGGCATTGAGTTTGTCGAGATATTCTTGAGATAAATTATATTCTGGATATAAAAGTTCGTGAAAATATCTTTCGTTTGGCTTTAAAGTTATGGTATTTTCTTTAGCATCTTCTTCTTCATTTAAATTGAATAAATATTGTTGAAAATATAAAACTTCTGTTTTTTCGTTATTATAATTGAATTTTTGCAATGTGCCGTTGTTTAAAATGAGGCTTAAAGAGTTGTCTTCAGCATTGATTTTGGCATCTTGCGCAGTGATGGTGAGTGCATAATTTGCTTTGCTTTGATCGTAGATAAATAGCCCAAATAAGTTATCTTTTTCTCGTTTTTTTACATAAATTGTGGTATTTTTGATATGTTCAAAAACTCCAGATTGTAAAGAAATATTGTTGTAGTTTTCTTTTAAATTGTTTCTAAATAATTTTAGTTGCCTGTTGGTATAGGGCATAAAATAAAAAGCGATGCTATAAGAAATTAAAGAAATAAAAAGACCCAATAAAATAATTGGTTTTGCTAAATTAAAATTAGAAACCGAACAAGATTTTAAAACGGTAATCTCGGAGTTTTGTTGTAGGGTATTGATTGTTAAGATATTGGCAACTAGCAAAGAAAATGGCAAAATATATGATAAAATCCAAGGAACAATTAAAATAAATAATTGTAAAAATTGTTTTATAGAAATGCCGTTTTCGGTGATTAAATTAAGAAAAGAAACGGCTTTGCTAAACCAAACTAAACAAATTAAAATTGTTAGAATCAGCAAAAAATATTGTAAATTTTGTCTCAGAAGATATTTTTGATAAATCATATTTGATGATGTTTCTTAGGAAAATTACCATTTTTTACCGCAGAAGAAAAATTTTTTACCGCAATATCTATCTGGGATGATAAATCGGCAAATTTTTCGACAAAAAGTGGAGTAAATTCGGTGTTAAGGCCAAGTAAATCGTCGATTACTAAAATTTGCCCATCGCAATTTATGGAAGCACCAATGCCAATGGTTGGTATGGAAAGTGCTTTTGTGATGTTTTCTGCTAAAATTGCTGGAACAGCTTCAATAACAATGCTAAAAGCCCCGGCTTGCTCTAATTTTAGGGCTGTTTGATAGATTTCTTGAGCTTCTTTTAATTCTTTGCCGTGGTAGCGATATTTGCCTATTTTTCGTACTTGTTGTGGCAATAAACCAATGTGAGCCATTATTGGTAGATTATTTTGATGTAGAAATGCAACAGTTTCTATGGTGCTAAGATTGGTTTCTAGTTTGATTGCATCGCAACCAGTTTCTTGTAAAACTTTTTTCGCCGAAATAAGGGCCTGTTCTTTAGAATTTTCGTAAGATCCAAAAGGCAAATCAACCACCACCATAGCTGATTTGCAAGCTTTTACCACTGCTTTACCGTGGTTTATCATCATCTCTAAAGTTGCATCAAGAGTGTCTTTTGCCCCATAAATAGTCATGGATACAGAATCGCCAACCAAAATAATATCGCAATGTTTGTCGAGTATTTTTGCCACCGAATAAGTATAGGCGGTAAGGCAAACCAGTTTTTCTTGTTGTTGTTTTTTAGATAGCAATTCGTTGATTTTATTCATAAAATTAAGGTTTTGTTTCTTCAAGAATAACTGATTTTTCTGTAGAATTTAAAATATCAATTCTGTTTTGTTGTTGCTGTTTTTCTGTAAATTGTTGATTAAATTTTGTTTCTAAAATTTCTTTACTAATTTTTTCAAGACCAAGATATTGGCGAACCTGATTTAGATTGCTGATATAGCTAAAATCATTGATTTTGCCAGCAATATTGGTGATGATGTTGATGGGCATATTTTTTTGATTGTTATCGATGAGAAAAATGCTATTTAACGAGCCATTAATAGTGCCTTTATTGGTATTAATTTTGCCAGAAAAAACCGAATTTAACCCAGTTTCTTGTAATTTAAAAGAAAAATTACCAGTATTTCCATCGATAATAGAAATAAAGCCAGAAGCTTGTTTATATTTGGTGATGGCTTGTTGATTTTCTAAGATTTGTTCTGGATTTTTTAGGGTGCTTTTTTTGTTGACCATGGTGTTGATAAGATCGCTTAAACCATAACCAGCAATTTGTGGAGAGTTGCTGTTGATAGCAATTTGTAGGGCGGTATTTTGAAAAACTTCTTGTTTCTTGCTGGCAACACTAATGATGTTTCCTTCGATATTTGTGATGCCAGAAATATTGTTGATTTGAAAATAGTGTTTAGTGATAGAATCAAGATAGCAAGATTTGCAAGAAAAAGTTCCTGAAATTATTTTGTTTAATTTCATATTAATATCGCCTTTAAATTCAAAATTACCTTGATGTAAATTGCTGGTGAGATTGGTAAAAATAATTTGCCCGTCTTGCATAGTGGCGGTTGCCTTGAGATTGCTTAGTTTATCTTGATAGAATTGTAGATTATTAAGATTGATATTGAGTTGCCCATTAAAACCCTCTAATGAAGCTAGTTTATAAAAATTATCAACAAAATCGTAGTTAAGATTTTTTGTATTATCTTTATTGGCGGTGCTGTTGATAGACATTTTTTCGCCCGATATTTTTAGATCAATAGTTGGTTTGTCTTTAGCTAAATTGAGGGCCAATTCGGCATTAAAATTGTTTTCGTCGTTATTAAATTGAGAATTGTTTAGTTGTAAAAAGCCTTTTTTAAATGAAAAATCAAAAGATTGGTTGTTGAATTTTTGGTTGCGATAAATTAGTTCATCGAATTTGAGTTTGATGTTGTAATCGCCAGAAATTTTGTTGAGCCACAAAGTTTTATCAAACATTTTGCCAAAATTAAAGTAAGAATTGTCTTTTGATAAAGAAATATATTTAGAAAGATCGAATTTGGAAAAATTGATTTGAGCTTTAAAAACTCTGTTTTTATCGAAACCTATTGCCTTGATATTGCTATAAATTTCGGATTCTCCATTGTTTAAAACAAGATAGAACCGATTGAGTATTTTATAGCTTGGAGTAAAAATAACATCGGAGTTAAATTTGTAAGATAAGTTATCGTTAATGTTGATATTTGGAAAATTTAACTGAATATTTTTGAGACCTTTATCGATTGAACTGCCGTTGCCACTCATTTTGCCAATAAATTTAGGATAAGATTCTGTGTTATCAACAATTCCTGCGATATAAAAATTGTTATCGTCAATATTAAATTTGATAGGCGAAATAATAGCATTGCCACTAGAAGCCAAGCTATAAAACTCGAAATCTTTGATGGTTGATTCGTAAAATTTAATATTTTTTACTTGAATTTCGGTGATAATATCAAATTTATTGCTTTTTTTGATATAATTGTTGAGTAAACTTTCTTTGTTTTCTAGATTGATAATATTTTTGTTTTCGCTTAACAAAATAATATCTTCGTTATCTTCTAAACCAATGATCGGAGCTTGGTTATTAAAGGTTTCTTCGGTGATTTTTTCTTCACTTTCTTCTTTTGGTAATAAAAATTCGTTAAGATCAAGATCGTTTAAGTTAATTTTGATATCTAGAAATGAGATTTTTTGATCGATGCCAATATTGATTTCGGCATTACCAGAGGCAGATAAAGAATCTATTTTAATATTTTTGGCAACAATTTCACTGCCGTCATTTTCGAGTGTGGTGTTTAGTTTAATTGATTTGATATTATTTTTTAAGTTAGGAGCCAAAATATCGTGATTGCCAAAAAGTAGTTGATAAAAGTTTTTAAAATTAACTATTTCGGCGGTTAAATTACCTTGAAATTTGCCTAATAATTTATTGAATAAAGGCTGATTATCGTTTTTTTCGAGAAAATTACCATCAACCGCTAAATTAAAAGCATCGGAATTGATTTTGAGGTAGGAATTTTTTTTAGGATTAAACAAAAATAATAAATCGAGATTATAAGTTGTGTTATTATTGTTTAGATTGCCGTAAAGTTCGATTTTTTTTTGAGAAAGATGAAAATTAAAATTAATATTTTCTAAATCTTGTTGCACTCCAAATTTGTTATATTGTAAAAAGTGAATATCAATAAATTCGATATTGTTAAGTTTTAAATTACCAGCATCAATTTTATCGATATTAAACAATTTAGCAGTGAAAGCCTTTTTATTGGCGGTTGGTAAGGCAATATTGACAAATTCTTGGCTGATTTTTTTTAATTCGGTGTTTTCAATGCTAAGCGAATGATGATTGCTTTCTAATAGGGCATTTTCTAGGGTGATTTTTTTGATTTTATGTTTACTAAAAAAATAGTCAACCCCAAAAGAAATAGTGATTTTTTTGGCATATAAATTGTAAATATTGTCTGCATAGCGATAGTTTTCGATAAAAACATCTGATAAAATAATTTTTGGAGTAGGGATAATTTGTGCTTTCACACCGCCTTTAACAACAAAATTGGCATTAATTATTTTTGAAGTGTGAGTGCTGATTTTATTTTGTAGGTAAGTGTTATCAAAAAATAAAGAAGAAATAAACAGCAAAAAAACAACAAGCAACAGCACTGCTAAGGCAATAAATATTTTTAGGTGTGGTATTTTTTTGCTAAAAATATTACTTGTTTTGAGTTTAGAAACAAGATTATTGATTTGTTGTTTTATTATCGAAATTACTTGATGATATTTCATTTATTTTTTTTTAATTCTTCAATTAAATGTTGATGGTTGATATATTGCCTACTTTTGATATGCCAATTATAATAAAATATGGCGATTAAAAATAAAACCATAAAAATCAAAAAACTATGCAAAGAAATTTCTTGTTTTGGGCTAAG
>RFXY01000290.1 GCA_009921385.1 Pseudomonadota bacterium | reverse complement strand
TGATAAAGCAACGAAAACCAAGAGCCGATATTACTTTCGTAGCCCTGTTCTTTGCCAACTTTATAAACCACATTTTGTAGTGAATTAGCATCATCTAGCTCACTTTTCAATAATTGTTCTTTTAAAGCTTGTAGCTGAATTATTTGTGTATCATTTACAGATAAATAAACTTTGTATTGTTTCACAAAATCGTTATAATAAACAAGGGCTTTTTGCACCATTTCGGCTAGTAGTGGTGAGGTTTGTTTGGTGATATTTGGTGCATATTTAGCAATAAAACCCCATAAAATATCTTCGTTTTCGGGGTTGCAAGCCGAGGCAAGGTTAAGCAGCAAAGAATAGCTAATAGAAAAATTAACATAATTTAGTGGTGGTTTGCCCTGATGAATATGAAAAACTGGATTTTCTAGTTGTTGAGCAGGTTCTTGGCTAGCAAAAGAGCTCATAAAAGATAAATACTCGTCGACCGCCTTAGGAATAACATCGAAGTATAATCTTTTAGCAGTTTGTGGTTTTTGATACATAAACAAAGACATAGACTGAGTAGGAGCATATTTTAGCCAATCTTCTACTGCAATGCCGTTGCCTTTTGATTTTGAGATTTTTTCGCCAGTTTCAGATAAAAACATTTCATACACAAAATTAATAGGTGGTTTGCCACCCAAGATTTTGCAAACACTACTATAAATTTGCTGATTTGGCTGATGATCTTTGCCAAAAATTTCATAATCTACCTCAAAAGTGCACCATCTGGCTCCGAAATCTATTTTCCATTGCAATTTACAATTGCCGTTCAAAACCGATATTTCTTGCTGTTGCTGGTTGTTATCAAGATAAGTGATGGTTTGTTTTTGTAAATTAACACCTAAAACTCCTTTGTCAATAACCATATTTGTGGCGGGATCGATAGGCATAAAAGGGCTATAAGTAGCTTTTCGCTCATCGCCCAAAGTTGGGAGCATTAAATTGAGAAGATCTTGGTATTTTTCTAAAACTTTTAACATAGTTTGATTAAAAGCACCAGATTTATATTTTTG
>RFXY01000289.1 GCA_009921385.1 Pseudomonadota bacterium | reverse complement strand
AGCTTCTGCTCCCCCGTAAAGCGGGGGAGCGATTAGATCGAGGTAATATTATCGCCCTAGAATGCGGTATTTAAATGCGATATTTATTTGTGGAAATGGTATTAGAAGTTATGATGATTTAACACAGTGGCTGAAATTCTTTTTAGAAGGTGTGCATAACACTTCGGAAAATTCAATTCAAACTTTCAAAAATATCATTGCCTTGAGAAGCGAAGTTGAGCATAAAATAATTAAACTTGGGAAAAAACAGGCATTGGCAAGAGAGTTTTTGCAGTATCTTTATAGCAACCCTAGTATTGATGCCAATGATGTAGCTAAGGTTTTGCAAATTAGCCTCTCTACTGCATTAAGCCTGATTGAGGACTTTGTTAAACTTGAAATTCTAATCGAAATAACAGGGCTTAAGTGCAACAGAGTTTTTGTTTTTGAGGAATATATACAATTATTCAGATAGTGGGGCAAAAAAATCATTTTATAACAACCTCATATCAGAAGTAGTGGTATGGTACTGGAAGAAATGGAGCTAATACCATTTCCATAAATAAATACTATACTTCGATCTAAATTCCCCTTATTGTAGAGGTGGTGGCACGAATAGCTAAAATTTATACCAAAAATCTCTAAATAAAGCGAAATATAATTTGGGATGTAACGGTCTATTTAATGTCAATTTACAAAATTATCTAAAATAAGCTTGTGCTTGAGTTTGGGTGAGGTTTAGTTCTTGCAAGAAATCGTAGTAGGTTTTGGTTAGAATTACATCATGGTTGTATTATTATTGCTGTTTTCTACCTGATCCGCTCCGTCTTTTATATCTAAACTAGTATCATTATCGCAAGAACGATTTTGTTGAGCATTGATTTTAGTTGCCCCGCAAGAATTTGCACCATAGCTTAATAAAAGTAGCATTGGTTGTGTTTGTTGCTGATTGTATTCCGATATTATTATATTTCCGTTTCCAAGAGGATTGGTGGAAAAAAAATTTGTTACATTAAAAGAACTTGTTGCGAATCTTGCATCGACAACATATAAAATTTTGTTGC
>RFXY01000288.1 GCA_009921385.1 Pseudomonadota bacterium | reverse complement strand
GGCTTCCATATAGGCATAGGTGTCATAAGGGTCTGGACTAAGTCCCAAAAAAACGCGGTTGCGCAAACTTAAGTCGTTTACATCAAGCCGAAGCAAGGCACGCGCATAGGCACCTATTTGCCGCATTCTGCCCTTTGATTTGAAGGCGTATGCATTGTCTACATCAATGGTAGAAACAAAAGAATACTTCTTTTCTATCCATTTAAGATTATGAAACGTTTCAGAGAGTCTTTCTTTTAGAAAGAGGGCCCAGCGGTTTACCACAGCGGTTTGCAGAAACCCATGCTGGGCGGCCAAGCTGTAACGCGGATCAAAACGGTTGTGGGCATCGCGTATGCTGGGCAGGTATTCCTCATACCGTGTAATCATATAAAACGCCGCACAGAAGGGGTCGAAAGGCAGATGGCCCAAAAGGGGCGTTGCAAAAAGAATGGGCATTGAGGGTGAAGTAATTTTACTAGTGCTAGTGCAAGAAAATGGCCTTCCTGCCGAAATAAATATTCATCAAAGTAGCGGTTTTGCTATTTTAGATCAGGCAGCAATTTTGGCAGTAAAGCAATGGCAGTTTGTTTCGGCAAAGCAAAATGGTAAAAATATTAGGGCTTCTGTTTTGGTGCCTATTAAATTTCAACTCACTTAATTAATATGAATCTTTTTTCGGTTTTAGCTCAAAATAATTTAGTTGCTAATTTGGTGGTAGTTGTTTTATTTTTGGCTTCTTTATGCAGTTGGTATCTTATTTTTTCTAAGGCTTATCAACTTTATGGGCATTTTAAGGCTTTAAAACTGGTTAAAAACATTAATTTAGAGCAAAATTTTTTAAAAAATCAGCAATATAAAACCTTACCTCAAAATTCTGCTGTTTCTTGGTTGTTTACTATTTTGCCAAATTTACAAGCAAAAAATATTGCCGAACTAGATATCAATTTACAAAAAGAATTTATTATCTCTCAACTAGTGCAAAAACTCGATCACATTCGTTGCGATCTCGATAAAGGCCTTACTCTGCTTGGCTCGATTGGTTCTGGCTCAACTTTTATTGG
>RFXY01000287.1 GCA_009921385.1 Pseudomonadota bacterium | reverse complement strand
TTGCAATTTCGACCCTCCCTCAAGGGGAGGGTGATTAGATCTCGCTGTTTTGTTGGCTTCGTTGCCCTCAAGGGGAGGGTGATTTAGATCTGACTCGGTATGATTTGCAAGGTTTTCAAGAAGAAAATGATTTTTGAATTTTTGTAAAATTTGCAATGCTTGCGGTAAATCATTTTTAACATTTACTCGTCTTTGTGCTCCAAGATCAAAGCCATCATTTTCAATTTTAATAAATAAAATTTCATTTGATTTTTTAGCAAATTCTTTATCGATTAGAAGAATCGAAGTTTTAACTCCAGAATAAGGCTGAAACACTCCACTTGGCAAGCTAACAACTGCATAAAGCCCATCATTAATTAAATTTTTTCTAAGGGTTTTATAAGCAATGCCCGATTGAAAAATAATTCCTTCGGGAACGATGATGCCAGCTCTTCCATTTGGTTTTAAATGATTAACAATGTAATCAACAAACAAAACTTCACTGCGATTAGATGAAATAGAAAATTTGCTATGAGGTTTTATTCCGCCTTTTGGGCTCATAAATGGCGGGTTGGCAAGAATTACATCAAATTTATCATGCCAAAATTCATCTTGTGAAAGACTATCATATTGAACGATTTTTGGATTTTTAAATTGATGAAGATACATGTTTACTTGAGCAATGCGAACCATGGTTGGATCGATATCATAGCCTTCAAAATTCTGCATCAATTTTCTTTTTTGATCGGGAGTGAGTGGCTTTTCTTTGGCTTTGGGATCATCTTTGCCATCATGTTGTGTTAGAATATTTTTGTAAGCACTCACCAAGAAGCCTCCAGTGCCACAAGCGGGATCTAAAATTTTATCATCTTTGCTTGGGTTTAAGACATCAACAATAAACTCGATAATGTGGCGGGGAGTTCGAAATTGCCCAGCATCGCCTTGGCTAGACATAATTGAAAGTAGATATTCGTAGGCATTGCCAAGTTCTTCAGAATGCGAATAATCGAAATAATCAATTTCGGTTAAAAAAAGCCCAAGAGTTTCGGGAGAACGATAAGGTAAA
>RFXY01000286.1 GCA_009921385.1 Pseudomonadota bacterium | reverse complement strand
TGGGATTTACAAGAAGCAGCCGGTGCTAATACAGAGATTCAATATAATGATGGTAATGATAACTTTGGTGCTAGTGCTAACTTTAAATATAATGATGCTACTCAACTATTCACTGTTACCGGTAGTGCAAACATTTCAAATGTAGCAAATGTAGGTAATTTAACAGTTACTGGTATCAGTAATTTGGGTAATGTTGGTAATGTAATAATTACTGGTGGTTCTAACGGATATTATCTACAAACAAATGGTTCAGGTAATTTAACTTGGGTAGCAATTAATTCTTCAGGTGTATCTAATGGTACAAGTAATGTAAGTATTCCAGTAGCAAATGGTAATGTTAACCTTACTGCTAACGGTAATACTACTTTAGTAGTTACTGAACTTGGTGCAAATACTTCAGGATATCTAACTGCAACAGGTAATGTAACAGGTAATTATTTTATTGGTAATGGTAGTCAGTTAACTGGTGTAGCAGCCGCATCATCAAGTCAACTTGCTAATGGTACAAGTAACGTAACTATACCAACAGCTAATGGTCCTATTATATTTGCCGCAAATGGTGTCGCAAATGTAATGAACGTTTCTGATACAGGAACGGTAATACAAAATCTTCTAACAGTTGCTGATGGAAACATTACAACAGAGAGTAATGCAAACTTAGTATTAGATCCAAACGGTACAGGTGTAGTTGTAATTGCAAACACATCAGGTGGTGCAACAGCAATACAATTAGGTGATCCAACTCAAGGTAACTTAGTTAGTAATGCTGTATCATTGGCAAATAGTTCATCAGTATCTAATGCGATTGCACAATTAAACACAGTTTTAGGAAAACTAGTTCCCCCATCACCCCCTAACTTCCCAGCAAGTACTACAATTGCTATTGCCAGTGTTGCAACATATCGTATGTCAAACTATGTTCAAACTGACAATACACCGGGTGCTAATAAATCAGTTGCAGGTGGAACAACAGTATCTACTGTACGTAGAGCAAGTTCATATAGTACTAATGCTGTTGCTAACGCAGGCCCAGGTGATTCAGGTAC
>RFXY01000285.1 GCA_009921385.1 Pseudomonadota bacterium | reverse complement strand
TAACATTATTGATTCCAAAGGATTCAAACATGTTGCACCCAGCCAAGGAGCAGTTTATGCCGATAAAGGTTACTGCGATAAGAATGCCAAAATCACAGCTCAAACAAAAAATATTTACCTTGCCGCGGTAAAGAAAAACAACATGAAGAACAAGAATCGTGATCTTGATTCTTACTACACAAAGCTACGAGCTCCATTCGAACATGTCTTCTCCAAACAAAACAAAAGAGTTAGATACAAAGGCATTGCCAAAAACCAATTCACTGCCTTCATGCAAGCAATCACCTTCAACTTCAAAAGACTTGTGGTTCTTGCAGCATCACCACCGCTTCTGGCCACATAACAAAAAATAGCCGTACCACAAATACCAAAAAAACATAAAAAATCCAAAAAACTGCGAATCAAAACGCAGAGAAATCAAAAAAGATTCCAAAAAAATCTGAGCAAAAACTTTCAGAAAAATTTCAAATCAGATTCTTTAGCTCAGAATTTCTGAAAATTTAGATTTGCGACAGGCTCATAAAATTTACTCAAATTTACTTTTACTGTCAAAAAAAGTTATTGCTGTTCCATTCTTGCGACCTCAATTAGATTGAACAAAAATTGAGAGAACAAGGTGTAACATATGAACAACTCTTTACATGGATTTTGATTGATCATCATGAATTTGAAAGTCAGACAAAAGAATTGGAAGAATTTTCTGGTAACATATGGGAAAAAATCAATAAACTAATTGTTGATTATAGGATTGAAGAAGAACACAATGCTCAATCTATAGTACAATTATTATAGAAGTAGTTAGAAGTAGATAGGATTAGTTATAATAATAAATAATAAATAATAAGAAAATTTATTTTTTCTTTTTATTATTTTATTTTTTATTTTTATCATGTAATTTGAGATGACACTTTTCACAAACACTCGATAAATTCGCAGGATGATTTTTATGGAAACTTCCAATAAATCCATGTTCATCAGCATCTTTCTGTGGACTCAAATGATGAACTTCTGTTCCCATTTCATCATTACACATTTCACATTTACCCCTC
>RFXY01000284.1 GCA_009921385.1 Pseudomonadota bacterium | reverse complement strand
TACAAGAAGTTTATGCCGATTTTGGTTTCCAAGAAATTTTAGTAAAATTTTCTACAAGGCCAGATATTCGAGCTGGCTCCGATTTAGTTTGGGACAAAGCCGAAAGTGCTTTAAAAACAGCCATAGAGGCCACAGGCTTAAAATACGAACTTAATCCAGGCGAAGGTGCTTTTTATGGTCCAAAACTAGAATTTACTTTGGTTGATGCCCTAAAAAGACACTGGCAATGTGGCACTTTGCAGGTTGATTTTGTTTTACCAGAAAGGCTTGATGTTTCTTATATCGCTTCTTGCGGAACCAAAAAAAGGCCTGTAATGTTGCACCGAGCAATTTTAGGTAGCTTAGAGCGATTTATTGGTATTTTAATCGAAAATTATGCTGGTAAATTACCTGTTTGGCTAGCTCCAACTCAAGTTGTGGTTGCCACTATTTCAAATATTTACGATGATTATGCTTACAGTGTAGCTACACAGTTAAAGCAAGCAAATATTAGGGTTGAATCCGATTTTTCTGCCGAAAAAATCACTTATAAAATTCGCGAGCATTCTTTACAAAAAGTACCGTTTATTGTTATTATTGGAGCAAAAGAACAAGAAACCAAAACCATCACTATTCGCACTCTCGGTAGCACAGAACAAAAAACCGCTACAACTGCCGAATTTATCAAAAACATCAACAGTTTATTAAAAAATTAAAACATCAAAATTTATGCCAATACAAGATATTTCTCAAAAACTTGATCAAGATAATAGTGATTTATTCAAAGAAATATTAACACAAATACAATCATCAGAAAAATCTGAAAATAATGATTTTATAGAATTTTTGCAAGGCTTAAAACAGGCAAAAATCGAAGGATCTTGGAATAATCAAGCTTTAATTATTGCTTCACTAGATAAATTTTTACAATTTCCAAATTGGCAAGATTACATACATCATCTCCCTCTAGCATTAACAACAGAACATAAAGAACAAATTAGAAATAAAATTGAAATATTAAGCCCAGCATCAACTATCTGTTTTCCAGAAGTTATTTCTTCAAAACAAGCT
>RFXY01000283.1 GCA_009921385.1 Pseudomonadota bacterium | reverse complement strand
TTAGGGCCAGATTGTGTAAGCTTATATGCACTGCCTACCAAATTTAATTCACAGCAATCTTATATCGATGCCAAAATGTGTGCCGAAAATCTCAAAATTAATTTACAGGTTATCGATATTGAGCCAATATTTACCCAATTTCTGCAAAGCTTACAAAATCAACATATTTCGGCCCTTGCCACCGAAAACTTACAAGCCCGAATTCGAGGCAATGTGCTGATGGCAATTGCCAATTCTAGCAATGCTTTACTGCTTTCTACTGGCAATAAATCGGAGCTGGCTTGCGGTTATGCCACACTTTACGGCGATATGTGCGGAGGTTTTAACCCTATCGCCGATTTTTACAAAACCACTATCTACGAGCTGGCAAACTGGCGAAACAATAATTTATGCCACATTAGTAAAAACGATTTTTTAAATATCATCCCTGCTAATATTTTACAAAAAGAGCCTTCTGCCGAACTTAGGCCAAATCAAAAAGATTCTGATTCTCTTCCGCCCTATGATATTTTAGATAAAATTTTATATGCCCTTGTCGAAGAGCAAAAATCGGTATTAGAAGTTGCTAATTTAGGCTTTTCACTTGATTTAGTTAAGCAAGTAGCAAAAATGCTATACCGTAACGAATTTAAAAGACAACAAGCCACCATAGGCCTTAAAACCAGCGATATGTGTTTTAACCTAGACTGGCTCTACCCGATTAGTAATTATTTTAAAGATTAAGAGACTTTTACATCCCAATAACTCTTTCAAAACACACCAAGCAATTTCATAAAATCAAGAAAAAAGTATTGACGATAAAATTTTTTGCAATAAAATTTGCTTTATTTTGTTTTTAAATTTAATTACTCTTTATGACCATAGAAATCAAAACACCAGTATTAGGCGAATCTGTTGCCGAGGCTTCAATTGCTAAAATACATAAAAAATCTGGCTCTGTAGTTAAAACCGATGAAATTTTATTTGAACTCGAAACCGATAAAGTAACTTTAGAAGTTAATTCACCAAGTTCTGGCACCATCACCGAAATTAAATTTAACGAAGGCGATAG
>RFXY01000282.1 GCA_009921385.1 Pseudomonadota bacterium | reverse complement strand
TGCTTGGTGGCAAAAAATTGTTGATTATTTATGGCACTTATTTTTGCCAATACTTTCAATGATTATCGGCAGTTTTGCTTCGCTGGTCTTTTTTTGCAAAAATGCTTTTTTAGAAGAAATTAAAAAAACTTATGTTTTGCTTGCTTTGGCAAAAGGTTTAACTTATAAACAAGTAATTTACCGCCATATTTTTAAAAATGCTTTACTTATTTTAATTGCCAATTTACCAGTTTTATTGCTGGGTATTTTATTTAGCAGTTCAATGTTGATTGAAATTATTTTTTCGCTAGACGGCTTGGGCTTGCTTGGCTATGAAGCCACGATATCACGAGATTACCCTGTGATGTTTGCCTTGATTTTTATTTTTACCCTTATTGGGCTTATCGCTAATTTGCTTAGCGATTTATGTTATAAAATTATTGACCCCAGAATTAGATTTGATTAAAATTCTCTACACTAAACAAAGCGAAGGCGGGGTAGTGTTTGGCAAGCAGATCTCGATTCAATTCCCTGTGCTAACGAAGGGGTGGCGACCGCAAGGTCGACGGGGTAGTTGTTTGAAGACGGAAATCCACGCGACCGATGATGTTTCGAGCAGATACTACCGTGGCTTGCAAACACTACCTGATTCACTTTCGTGCCATCCCTTCTACAAGAAGGGAAATTAAGATCGTAAGTATGTTAGATTATCTACTATTTTTGCTAATCAGCCCTCTATTTTTGCGAACAAACCCTCTCTTTTCGGTTATGTATGTTACAAAAGAATCGGTAGGTTTTTGTTCTGAATTTTGCTGTAATTGAAATTATACCATTTCCACTAATTAAAACCACACTTCGATCTAAATTCGGGGTGGCCCCGATATCGGAAGGGGTAGTGTCGAGAGCAGTTCTCCGGATATTCCCCTTCTTGTAGAAGGGTTGGCCGCGATAGCGGACGGGGTAGTGTCGGCAACACACGGTAAGATCTTTTGAAAAAAACAATCTGCGATCGTCTCCCAACATTACCTTGGTCTTTTTCCATAAGCTATCGCTTATGGAAAAATCCACCCCTTCTA
>RFXY01000281.1 GCA_009921385.1 Pseudomonadota bacterium | reverse complement strand
GCAAAAATTGCCGATCTTCTGCCTGCCGAAATAATATAAGATGGAAAATAACTTAATTTTTGAAAAATATCTTGGTTTTTTAAGCGAAATAAGCAATAATCAAGGCCAAAAGTAGAGTTTGGTAAATTTGCTAAATAATTATAATCAAGATAAAATTGATGTTGTGTCATTTTGCTACAATTTGCCAAAGCAATAGCTTGGCTAGAAGTGCCAGGGCGATTATCGAGTAGTAGCCAAATTTCTGGTTTATTTTGCATATTTTTTTCGTAATTGCACAGCTACATTTTCTGAAACAAATTCGGCTGTTTCACCACCAAGCCGAGCAACTTCTTTCACAAAACGAGAAGCGGTAAAATGATGATTTTTTGATGCAGGCAAAAAAATTGTTTGAATATTAGCATTAAGGGTAGAATTCATGCCAAACATTTGAAATTCATATTCGAAATCTGATACCGCTCTTAAACCTCTCACAATTGCTATTGCTTGGTTTTGTTCGGCAAAATCAACCAATAAGCCACTAAAAGAAGTAGCAACAGCTTTTTCATTAAGATTATGATGATTGATTTCGTATTGAATGAGATTTATTCTTTCTGCAACCGAAAAGAGCGAATTTTTAACATTATCGTAAGCAACCGCCACAATGATTTTTTCAAATATAGCACTGGCTCTAATAATAATATCGAGATGCCCAAAAGTTATGGGATCGAAACTTCCGGGGTAAATAGCAATTTTTTTAGTCATATTTTTTTATCGGTTGATTACTTATTTGAGGCATTACCTCTAAAATTGGGGCAATATTTTTGATAATTTTGCCTGCGATAGGTGCTGCAACCATGCCTGCGGTATTGAAAATATTGTTTGGCCTATCGAATAAAATATAAACCAAATATTGAGGCTTGTTGATTGGAAAAATGCCAACAAAAGATGCTAGGGTTTGTCTTTCGTTGTAGCTTCCGTTTTCGGCTCGATCGGCTGTGCCAGTTTTACCGCCAACCGCATAGCCCTCAACATTAGCAAATTTGCCTGTGCCGTTTTCTACAACATTTCTTAACATTTTTTT
>RFXY01000029.1 GCA_009921385.1 Pseudomonadota bacterium | reverse complement strand
TCCCAAACTTTGTTGGTGATATCGATATCTCTTGTTCTATTAATACCATCTAAAACTCCCAAAACAGTTTCACCAGCATTAAGGTTGCCAAGCCAATCTGACGGAATTTTAAGAATATCTAAATTATCTGGGCCAGCTCCAATGGTTGCAAATCGTTTATTATTGCTATCAATATTTTGAAATCTCGCATCGTTAGCATATTTTGCTTGATTTTCTGGCTCAAGCTTAATAGACAAATGATAATTACCAAAAGCAACCTTATGCAACCAAACTTTAACCGCATTGTTACTCGCGGAATTTTTAGCAATTCTATCAACCAGTATTAAATTTTTATTATCAACATTGTTAATAGCAACAACACTTGCCAAGCCAGACAAATCAACTGCTCCTTGCGAAGATATGCCATTTTTATAAGCATTTTCTGCCACAACCTCGCCCAAAACTCCCGAAGCAACTCCGCCAAGACAAGAAGCATTTAAAGCAACCATAGCAGAACAACCCAAGGCTCCATGCAAAGCAAGTTGCATGTCACTATTGATTGGTGCTTGATTAACTGGATTGTGCGGATGTGCCAAATTGCCGATTTCAGTTGCCCCAAGATTTGCCAAAGCAAAAACAGCTTCTTGTTTGCCAACTTGCTTTAAAATATTTAGTGGATTTTTTTGCTCAACCAAAGCAAATGAAAACAAAGTAGAAGCGGTATTTATTGCCGCTTTGGTAAAAACATTTTCAATATTTTGAGTGTTTTGTATGGCAAGATTTTGTGATAATAATTTAGCAGAAAAACCAGCAGAAAGCCCGCCACTAATTGTGGCAATGGCAATATTTTGAGCAAATTGTTTGCTATTTATATCTTGCCAAGTATTATCAAAATTACCTTCATTGTTTATTAAAGAAACACTCGCCCCACTATTAAAAGCTGAAGCGGAAGCAATTACCGCTCCTTGTTTTGCCGATTCTATAGCAAAATAATTACTTAACATGCCAGCATAATTAGTGGTAGTTACCGCAGAAGAAGTGGCGGTTGCAGATGGTGCAACAAAGCTAGAAAAAACATTTGCGGTAACTGCGGTGGCAGTAATAGCAACCAGCATCGCCCCAGCATTGGTTAAAGATCGGTTAGTAGAATTAATGACGGTTTTTTCGTTATCAATTTTGGTGGTATGATTTTTTGTTAAGAAATCATAAAAATCATTGTGATTAGCAAAAATATTTTCTATGTTATTAACATTTAGTTTTGCTTGTTGCAGATTAGAAATATTGATATTGCCTTCGGCAATTTGTTGATTTATTTCGCCATAACTACCGTTTTTTTGCCAATAATTATCGTGCTCTTGCAAGGTTATTGCGTTAATATTAGTTTGTTTAGCATTGATAATATTTAAATTTTTAGCGACAATCATCACATTAGCAAAATTTTCTGGTTTGCTAGCAGAAAAATTAAAATTAGAAGATGAAATGCTAATTTTATTGCTTGCAAACAAAGATAAATTATTGCCAAAATTAAGATTGCTAGCAATAGCTTTTTCTTGATAATTTAAGCTAGTAGAAATACTTTTTTGCTTATTAACCGAGCCAAGCAAACTAGCCAAAACCACTGCTGATAAAGCAATTGGCGAACCTAATCCGCCAGTTGCAGTTGTGCCAACCACCGCTGCCGTTGCCACTGTGGTGGTGGCAGAATTTTTTAAACTAAAACCATATTTAACTTGAGTGTTTTGTGTGTATAAACTATCAATATCAATGCCGTTTAACAAATATAGATCAGCAGAATTATTGCCATTTCCAGCAGAAATTTGCAAATCATTTACGGCATTAACATTACTTGCCACCACATAACTATTATCTCCAGAAGATAAATTTATGTTATTTGCAGAAATATTGGCAGATTTATTAGTAATAATATCGTGGTTAGAGAAAAATCTTTTTTTCAACCATTCGCTATATTGTTTGCCACTGATGTTGATATTGGTATAATCTGCCACCGCACTAATGTTTATTGTGTTTTCTGCCGATATATTTAAATCTTTTTTTGCCTCAATATTTGAGCCAAGCAACATAAAATCATTGTTGGCAACTATTTGCATATTCTCTGATGTCGAAATATTGCTTGCCACATTGCGACTTTCAGTAATAGTTTTTTGCATATAATTGTTGCCCGAGCCAGTTTTATAAGTTTGACTATTAACCAAATTTAAGGTGCCGATTTCGATATTATTGCCTTGCATTAACAAGTTTTGATCGGCAGAAATATTGGCAGATAGATTGGTAATATTATTTTCTGCTTCAAGATTAATGTTTTTGCCTAGCAAAAAGCAGAATTGATAATATTATTACTCGCCAACAAAACAGCATCTTGCTTCGCCATAATTTTTGCCAGCGGTTTATTTTCGATGTTATTTGCACTCACAAGGCTAATGTTGTTTGCTGTAATATTGCCAAAATTCAGCAGATCTTGTTGAGTTTGTATTTCAATGTTATTGCCAGCAAAAATCAAAGAATTAGCAGAATCGGTTTCTTGATAATTCGCCAAGTAAATAACTGGGGTTAAGTATTTTTGTTGTTGCACCATTTTTGGTTCAAACCATAAAATATCGCGAGTCAAGTTGCTAATTTGTTGATTGTTTAAAGGTTTATTGGGTTGCAAATTTAATTTTTCTGCCTCTATTTTGGCATTATCAACTAATGTAGCGATGATTTGTTGATAATTATCGTTGGTATATTGTTGATTTTCTGTATTCGGCAATAAATCTTGCAATTGAGCAATGATTAATTGATTTTGAGCAAAACCATCGCCAATAATCGACAAAACATCATCTTTTGGCAAATTATTTTCTAAAACGGCAACTGGTCTAGTTATGCCGAGTTTTTGGTAAAAATAATCACTAATCACAAATTGTTCTTTATCAATAAATTGCAATCTAGTTTCTAGTAAAGGCCTGTTATTATTGATGTGTTTAGTAAAAAGTGGGCTTTCAGCAAATAAAGATAAATCAAGTTGCGAAGAGTTGTTATTTATAGCAATTTTGCCATTATTAGCACTAGACAAAACTGGCTTTAACCCAACAGAATTATTTAAATAACCATTATTTACATAGCCAGCATTGTTAATAACAATATTATTGCCTGCTTTTAAATTTGCCACATCTTTTGAAAGCACCAAAGCCGAAGAAAAGGCTGTTTGATCGGCTTGATTATAGTAGGTTTTGCAATTCCATCGACCCATTTTACAACTTTTTGTATACCAATATTTACCATAAGTGCTTTTAAGATTATTTGCCATTACAGAAGAAGTTTGGTTGTTAAAAGATGAATTATTAAAAACAATATTATTTTTAGCAGAAATGGAACTGCCAAAATTATTGATAGTGGCATTATTGATTGATAAATTTGCTCCAGCGGTAATTTTGGCCTGCTTGGTTCTGAGAGTGCCAACCGCTATATCTTGAAACATTAAAGCCATAAAACCATTTCCCCGAGCATTTTGCGGCACTTGATAAAGCACATTATAACCATAAAAACCATTAGGATCGGCATCGTAATCGATGCCACGATTATTGACTCTATCGGCATAAACACTAATGTTTTGACCAGCTTCGAGAGTGGCAAAAACATTTTCTAGTAAAGATAGATTTTTTTTGTTAACATCTTTTTGTATAGCCAAATTGCCATTAGCATAGATGATGGCATTATCTTGATTTTGCAACAAATTAGCCACAAATAAATTAATGTTACCACCAGCATAAAACAAAGAATTCGGCTTATTAACAAAACTGTTGCTTAACCAAAAATTAGCATCTTTACCAACTTCTAAAACTTGTTGATTAACAAAACTATCGCCATTTACAGTTAAATTGTTTGCAACCAATAAATTAGCATAATTAACTAGGTTTTTTGCCGTTAAATTAGCGGATGTGACGAGAATTTTTTGCTGATTTTCTACAGAATTAGCCTTAATCGTTAAATTGTTGTTAAGTGATATTTCTTGATTATTTATAAAATTACCTGCGATTTCGATAGCCAGATTATCGCCAACAATTGAGCCATTGTTTAGCAGGTTGCCATTTGCAACAAGATTAATATTGTTATTTGCAAATATTTTAGCATTATTTATCAAGCCATTTTGACTTTTAATAATAATTGAGCCAGCAGAAGAAATATCGCCATGCAGTTGAGCAGAAAAAGTCGAATCAAAATTAATATCAAGCAAATCAATTGCTTGTAAATTTGCTGAATTAACAATGTTTTGAGTAGCGATAGCCAGTTGTTTTGCAGAAAGTAAATTGTTATTTTTGATATTATCGGCAACAATTTTAAGATTTTCAGCAGAAACAATGTTTTGTTGATTATCGAGTTTATTTGCCAATAACGAGCCATTTTTGGCAGTAATATTTTGTTGATTTAACAAATTTTTTGCCACGATATCAAGATTATTTTTGGCAACTACATTGCCAAAATTAGCAAAATCATCTACTTGCAAAAACATATTTTGTTCGGCAAGAATATTGTTGCGGTTGTTGATTTTAATTGCTTTGCTATAAAGATTTTGACTAGCAGAAATATTACCAAAATTTTCAAGATTAGCAGTATTTAAAACTAAATCTTTTGCAAAAATTTGAGCCAAATCAGCATTGTTTAACACATTATCTACATCAAGATTTGCTTGTGTTTTTGCGATTATTGATCCTTGATTGTCAAGATTTTGTAAAACCACATTAATTGACTGATTTTTGGCATATAAAAAACCAAATTGTTGCAAGTTTTTGGCAGTAATTTGAATATTACCAGCATCGGCAACAATATTGTTGTTAACAACCCTATCTGCATAAAGTGCAACCTCTTTTTCTGCCAACAAACTACCGAGTTGATTTATTTGAGCATTGCTTTGAGTGGCGATTAAATAAATGTTTCCTGCTTGAATTTGAGCAAAATTTGCCACATCAATAGCAATTTGTTGTTCTTGATTTTGTGTTTGTAAATTGTTGCTTGTTTGCAAACTCACTTCGTTGCGACCAGCATAAATATTGCCATTGATCGCAATTTTTTGAGCAACAAAATTGCTGATATCAACAGATTCTAAATCGATACCGTTTTTTTCAACAACCAAACTTGGCAAAAAATTTTGCTCATTTTGTTGTTGAGACAAATTAAATTGCCAATTATCACCATCAAAACCACCGTTATTAATCAAAGAACCCACAACGGCGGTCATTTTATTGGTATTAATAAAGCCGGCAGAAGAAAAATTGATGCCATAAGGATTAGCGATAATAACTTCTGCCTTTTTGCCAGCAACTTCGAGATAACCAGCGAGACGAGAGGGATTTGGCGAAATCACTTCGTTAACAATGATTTTTGCTTCATTATTTGGTTGCAAATTGTTGTTAACATTAACCAAACCTGCTAATTGAGTTTGCACAACATCGGCAGAATTTCCTGCAAAATTGTTTAAAATCAAGCCAGAAGAGCCAACATCGAAATTTTGATATTGATTATAAGATAAACCATAAGAATTTGGGTTGGCAATATCAACAACCGCTGTTTGGTTGGCAGAAAAACCAACTTTGGTTTCAGAAGAGCTAGCAACAACATTGGTTTGTATCTCGCTACCGCAAGCAACAAAACACAATAAAAACAAGCAACATAGCAAAAGACAAGGCAAAAATAGCCTTGCCAAAAGAAAATAAAACATAAAAAATACTTTGTGGTGAAAAGTAAAAAAATTTATAGAAAGTAAATTTTAAACAGCAATTTTTATAAAGACAAGTGGTTTTAAAAAAAATTTTCTATCACCTGATAAGATCGAGCATTGAAAAGTTGATAGTGCCACCATTCTTGCCTGTAAAAATCAAAGCCGGCAAGAGTCATAATGCCAAGCAAAATTAAGCGGTTTTTTTTGGCTTGTAAGCTAATGTTTTGGCAAAAATGGCTAGCATTGCTAGAAAAATCATCAAAATATGAATTCATATCGAGTTCTTCGCCATTTTCGTGGCACAACGAAATATCAACCGCCACCCCGCGACAATGTGGGATTGAACCAGTTTGAGGATTTGAAATAAAACCAGCAAACTTTGGCTCATTAAAATAATCAAACATTTTTTGTTGCACAGCGATTGGGCGAAAAGCATCAAATATTTTGATTTTATAACCCATTTCACCAGCAATTTGCTGGGCTTTTTTGAGTTTTTCATAGGCTTCTTGATGCAAAAAACACATTGCAAAATCATAGAGTTTTTCGCCACAAACATTGTTAGTTGTGGCATAACGAATATCGAGAATAAAGCCTTCGTTGCTGGTAATTTCAAGCAAATTATTTTGTTGTAAAAATTGTTTCATATTTTAATGTAATGTAAGTATTCAATCACAGAATCGTTTTTATGGTTTCTGTTGTTTGTTTTATCGGCTTTAAATCGGTTATATTTTGTGGTAAAAACACCATATTTTCCTCTTTGCGACATTATATTTTCTATTTCGTTAAGTGTCATTAAACCTTCGTTATTATAGCTTAAAAAAATATATTTTGCTTTTGCTTTTTGAATAATGTTGGCAAAAGATTCTAAAACCGCTGTTTTTTGTGAAAATTTTGATTTTTGGTTTAAATAATCTCGAAGACCAGTTTTGCCTGCAATTGTTGGATTATCATATTTGGCAATTGTTTCTAGCAAATGATAATTTGAGGCATATTGCCTTTGGTTATATGGCGGATCAAGATACAAAACATCGCCCTCAACTTGATCGATTAAAGTTTCGATATTTTCATTATAAACAATATGATTATTACCACTTAACACAAAACTTGCTGGCTTCATTAAAAACTTTTGCTGTGCTGATTTTTTTAATTGCTTTAAAAACGCCCCATAAACAGAAGCAGTATTGGCAACTTTATCGGCATTTTCAAGGAGAGTGGCAAGCAAAAAATAATATTCGCCACTAGTTATTTTGCTATTTTCTTGCCATTCTTGAATTTGCTTGCGAATTGTATCTATTTTTTTGCCATTTTCATCAGAAAAATATTGCCTTTGAAACTCTTGATTTTGCTTACCGCCCAAACAATAATTTGCAAAAATAAAACCTTCTGTAAAGCTTAAATTATCTAAAAATTGACAAACAAAATTTGCTCTATCTTGATAATTGCTATTTTTTAAACCCATCAACTCATTTTCTAAAGATAAAAACTTTAAAACCTCATAATTTTCAAGATAATTTTTATTAAGCACAAAGCTATAATATTGCAAATCATTGGCAATAACTCGATGCCCTTTGCTTTTAAAATGTTGCCCAACCGCCCCAGTTCCTGCAAATAAATCGAGAAAAGTAAAATTTTTTGTGCCAACCACTTGATAAATTGATTCTTCTAAAAACTGCAACAGCGATTTTTTTGATCCGATATAGTTCATGTTAATTTTGCAGATAAAGTAAAATATAATTTGGAATTCAACAGTGCCATTATATAGTTTATTAAGTTGTGGTGTAAATTTTAATATTATTTTTTTAAATTATAAAATATGGTATAACATAATTCAAAAAGGTTTTAGCACCACCAAGGCAACAATAACAAGCATCAGCACGGTTGGCACTTCGTTGATGATGCGAAAAAATTTGTGCGATTTGTTGTTTTTGCCCGAGGCAAATTTTTTACGGTAAACATTAAGATGAAAATGAAAGCCCACCAGCAACAACACTAAAGTAATTTTTACATGCAACCAAACACTGCCTTCAAAGCCAATTTGTATGGCCAAATAAAAGCCAAAAAGCAAGGTTAAAACCATGGCAGGAGTGGCGATGTAGCGATAAAGTTTTTTTTCCATCTCTTGCAACAACTTGCAACTTTCAGAATTAAAAGCAACTCTGCAATGATAAACAAAAATTCTCGGCAAATAAAGCAAGGCAGCCAGCCAAGAAATAACCGAAACAATGTGTAAAATTTTGATGATGTCGTAGGTTTCAAAATCGAGCATAAAAAACATTGTGAATTAAATTTATTTAGGCAAAATTTTAGGTCAAAAATCAAGATAAGCAAGCATTTTTTACAAGAAATTCTTTAAAAAACCAAACAAAACAACACCATTTTTATTATGTTTAAAAAAATTTTTCACAAACTATTTTATTTTCAACAATGGAACATTGGCATTGTCGATGCCGATATCAGTTGTTTTGCTAGCAATTTTGCACCCAAAATTTCTTGGCTTGCCAAACCCAGTAGCCTAAAATTTTTCGCCGACCCGTTTTCTTTCACCCACAACAACCAAGCCTATATTTTGTTTGAAGAATATTGCCAAATCAGCAAACGAGGCAAAATAATGATCGCTAGTTTATGCGAAAATTCGCAAGGTAAAAAATTTTTAGCCAACAAAAAAGTTTTACTTGACAACCGCAAACACTTATCTTATCCGTTTATTTTTTGCCAAGAAAATAACATTTTTTTGCTGTGCGAATCTTATAAAACCAAAAACCTAATTTTATACAAGATAGATCCCGTCAATTTACAAGCCAATTACATCAAAGAAATTTTTAGCCATCAAGAGGCAATAGACCCCACTTTATTTTTTTATAACGGCAACTATTGGCTATTTTACAGCAAAGCCGATCAAGCAAATTCGCATCTTTATTTGGCTTATAGCCCGTCTTTGCACCAAGATTTTTTGTTACACCCTCAAAATCCAATTAAAGTGAGTCAAATTTCGGCAAGAAGTGCTGGCAATATTTTTGTGGCTAACGGCAAAATTTATCGCCCTGCCCAAAATTGCCAAAAATCTTATGGCGAAAGCATTGTAATTAACGAAATCACCCATCTCAACCCCCATTTTTTTAGCGAGCAACAAATAGCAACCACCAGCACCAAGCATCTAGATTGCTATCGGCTTGGCATGCACACACTTTCTGTTGCCAGCATTAACGGCAAAAACTACACTTTGGTTGATGGTTGCAGAGAAATTTTTGTGATCTACAAGCCTTTTATTAGCCTACTTCGCAACATTTTAAGAAAAATTATTTAGAGAACAGCAAAAAT
>RFXY01000280.1 GCA_009921385.1 Pseudomonadota bacterium | reverse complement strand
TTATATTTGCAAGATTTTAAAACTAGAAAATTATATCGGTAATTTGTTTTAATTTTTTGCTAGTTTTTGCCAGATAAATTCGCAAGTAAATGGCAACAGTGGAGCCGAATTTTTTGCCATAGTAAGTAGGCAAGTATATAACACATCGTAGGCATTTTGTTTGTCTTGAGCAATTTTTAAGCTATTGTTGTTTTGCCAAAATCGTTGGCGGTTTCTTCTGATGTACCAATTATTTAAAACTTCAAAAAAATGTAAAAATTCTTCGCAAGCTAAAACAGTGTTGAATTCTAGTAAAGCTTTTTCAATGTTTTGATTAGCGATTTTTAGTTTTGACAAAATATATTGATCTAGGATATTATCAAATTCTCTTGGTATAGAAATTAGCTCTGCCTTGATTTTATCGGCATTGGCATAAAGGCAAAAAAAGTTAAAAGCATTTAAAAAAGGCTTAATAGCAAGTCGATAAGCCTCTTTGATTGATTTGCCATCTTTATCTATTTTGAGATCTTGCCCTTTCATTACTGGCTGAGAAATCATATAAAACCGCATAGCATCGGAGCCGTAGGTGTTAAATATTTCGAGAGGATCGGCATAATTTTTCAGCCTTTTAGAAAGTTTTTGAGCATTTTCATCAAGGATAGTGCCGTGGCAAATCACATTTTTAAACGGAATTTTATCAAAAAGGGCGGTAGATAAAACCATTAAAGTATAAAACCAGCCACGAGTTTGAGCCACATATTCGGTAATAAAATCGGCAGGAAAATTATTTTCAAACCACTCTTTGTTTTCAAAAGGATAATGCACTTGAGCAAAAGGCATAGAACCGCTTTCAAACCAACAATCAAGAACATCTGGCACTCTAAAAAACTGCTCATCATCTTCAATAAAAGTAATGTTATCAATGAAAGGGCGATGCAAGTTTGTGATTTTCTGCCCAGAAACTTTTTCAAGTTCAGCAATGGAGCCAAAAACTTTAATTTTACCGCTTTTACTTTTCCAGACAGGCACAGGGCAACCCCAAAAGCGATTTCTGGTGATAGACCAATCTCGAGCAGAAGCTAGCCA
>RFXY01000279.1 GCA_009921385.1 Pseudomonadota bacterium | reverse complement strand
TTTGAATTAATGATAAATTTATCACTTTTTTGAAAGCATAAAATATAATCATGTACTGACTGTAAACCTTTACTGTCTTGCTTGCCACCCTCTATACACTTTCTTATTATTTGCCCCACAAACTCCTCCTCGCCAAATATCTCATTCATTATTTGCCTTAAATGATGCACTTCGTTATCATCGATGCTTACAAAAATAACACCATCTGCTCGCAATAGCTCTCTTGCCAAAACAAGCCTTGGATACATAAACGAAAGCCAATTTGAGTGCTTTCTCCCTGTGTTTTTTTCTTTTGCATTTTGCCCCGAAATATCTTGCCCATCTTCAATTTGCCCGCTTTCAAGCAAATAATCAAGCTCGCTTGTGGCATAGTTATCGGGGTAGATAAATTCGTGTTGAGTGTTATATGGCGGGTCAATATAAATGCACTTAATCTTGCCTTTGTAAGATGGCACCAGCAGTTTTAAAACTTGCAAATTATCGCCTTCAATGATTAGATTTTGTGTTGTGCTTGTGTTTTTGCCTCGTTTATCGTCAAATTTTAATGCAAGTTTTGTCTCGCTTTGTTTAAATGCCAAACCTTTTGCTTTTTGTTTGCCTGCCCAGCTAAAACAAAACGGCTCTTGCTTTTCGGTTGTATAGCCAGTGGCAAAATTTTCAAGCTCGGCTTTAATTAAATTGCCGTCTTTATCAAATAAATTTGGCAATAGTTTTTTTAACTCTACCATTTTGTCATGGTGCAGATTTTGCAAACCTTCGTTAAATTTGATAGTTTTTTCAGTCATAAATAAAGTATAATAAATTATTGCCAATCGCTTGCATCAATTGTGGCAAACGAATCTTTTTCAAGCCTTAAAATATCTGCCTGATCGCTGATATTTTTGGTTTCAACATCAAAGCCTAAGGCTTTAAAATGCTCAATTGCACATTTGATTTTAAATTCTTCGCTTTTCTGCACAAGCTCGTGACTAGATCTATCTTTTACCTCAAAAATCATATACAGCTTGTCGTTTTCGCCCACAACAACAGCAAAATCAGGGTAGTATTTGCCAATTGGAGTGTTAAT
>RFXY01000278.1 GCA_009921385.1 Pseudomonadota bacterium | reverse complement strand
TTTAAGCCTTGTTGCCAAAAGCTTGCATGATGCATCGATAAACCAAACTCTTGCAATAATTCGTTATGCCTTTTTGAACCACCGCAAGCAAGCATTTCTAGGTATTTTTCGGTGAAATTTTCTACTTTTTCATTTTGATATACATTGTAAAGTGAGCTTACCAAACAATAGCCAAAAGCATAAGAATAAACATAAAATGGAGTATGAATAAAATGCGGAACATAACACCAAAAATATTGATAATCTGCACTAAAATTAAAGGCATCGCCCAAGCTTTCTTGCTGAATCTCTAGCCAAAAATTACAAATTTGCTGGGCAGAAAGTTCGCCACTAACCCTACCGTAATGCACCTTTTTTTCAAACTCAAAAAAAGCAATTTGCCTAATGGCGGTGTTGATGATATCTTCTATTTTATTGGCAATAAGAGCGATTTTTTCATTTTTGGCAGTGGTTTTTTGCAAAATATTCTGAAAAACCAATTCTTCGGCAAAGATAGAGGCGGTTTCGGCCAAAGTAAGTGGAGTTTGTGACGAAAAATAACCCTGTTTGCCAGCTAAAATTTGATGCACTCCATGCCCTAATTCGTGAGCTAAAGTAGCAACATCTCGAGCATTTTGCTGATAATTCATCAAAATATAAGGATGCGAGCTTGGCACACAAGGGTGCGAAAATGCCCCCGACTCTTTGCCATCATAAATATCGGCATCTATCCAGTTATTGGTAAAAAATTTATTTGCCAACTCTTGCATTTTTGGCGAAAAACCACCAAAAGAATCAAGCACAATTTGTTTTGCTTCTGGCCAGCTGATTTTTTGCTGTGTTTGGTAGGGCAATGGAGCATTGCGATCGTAAAATTCTAATTTTGGCAAGTTTAAAATTTTGGCTTTTAGTTTGTAATAACGATGCGATGTTTGAGCGAGGTTTTTTTTGATGGTAGAAGCCATCAACTCAACCACCTCATCTGACAAAAATTCGTCGATATTTCGTTGCGAAACTGGGTTTTTATAGCCCCGCCAAGAATCTTGTACTTGTTTATCTTTGGCTAAAATATTGGTGATAAAAGTAAA
>RFXY01000277.1 GCA_009921385.1 Pseudomonadota bacterium | reverse complement strand
CTGTTGTGGTTTTTTGCCTAAATAACCTCGAGTTAAATAAGAAAAATCAATATTTTGCTGATGTAATAATTTGCCTAAAGCAAGTGCCACAGGTGTTTTGCCAGAACCGCCAGCAATGAGGTTGCCGATGCAAATGCTGGCAATATTGATTTTTTGAGGTTTGGTTAGCTTTTTTTTGAGTAAAAAAATAGCAAAATACAGCCAAGAAAAAGGTAAAAGAAAAATAGTAAAAATATTTTTACTCTGCCAAAATTTTGGTGTTTTCATCGTGCTTGAATTTTTATTTGTGGTTCTTCTAATAAAGGTGCTGCATAACAAGGTATTGTTACTGTGTTGCCATCTATTGGATGATATAATAGAAAATGTTCTTCTAATGCATCTGTGCAATGTGTTGTTGGTGTTGTATATGTTTCTAGTTGTTCTCTTGTTATTGTTTCACCATTGTTTTGATTTAAAAAATCGTATAATTTTTTCATCTGATCTAAACTTTCAACAGCAGAATTAAAATTTTCTTGATTTAAGCCAAATATCTTAACATCTGATCTTAAAAAATTAAATTGAGAAAAATCAAAATTATCTGGATTTTTTTTAAATTCTTCAGCCAAATGTTTTTCAAAAGATACTGGTTGACCTTCTGTTGGATTGAGTTTGGCAATAAGTTTTTGTAATTTTTGCTTTATTGTTTCTGGTTCTTCTTGATTTAGTTCTGTAATCAATATTGCTGGTGCGCTTTGCGATCTAGGCAATTTTGGATATGTTTCTTCTTCATCAAAATGAATAAAGGTGTTTTTTACAGGAAGTATTGATTCTTCAGGCATATTTTTGTGAGTTTTTTGGTGTTGTCAAGTTAGTTTTGGTGCGGATGGAGGGACTTGAACCCACATGCCGTGAGGCGCTAGATCCTAAGTCTAGTGCGTCTGCCAATTTCGCCACATCCGCTTAAAAGAAATTATATTTTCGACAAAATTTTAATTAAATGTTTTTTTATAAGCAAGTAAAAAAATAAAATAAATTACAATAAAAATATAGCTAAATTGTTTTATTTCAGCTTCTTCTTTTACAAACCAATCGTTGGTTTGC
>RFXY01000276.1 GCA_009921385.1 Pseudomonadota bacterium | reverse complement strand
AACCACCACTGTTAGAATACTCTCGAAAAAGTTAAAAAACGGTTAAAGACAATCACTTCGCACAACTTTCCCCAATTAATCACGCGTCCTAAAAAAATTATTAGATTGCAAAATATGTCTTAATCGGTCTAGTTGTTGAGAAACAATAAACATGCCAGAATAGATCATTGTATATTGGTCGACTATTTGAGAATTGATTTTGTCCTTGACGATACTGCTAATTATGAGTTTTTGATTAGACATATGCTTAATACCCTGACTCCTGCCATATTGATACCAAGTGCAAGCATTTTCATCGATATCTCGTTTTAACAGATCTGCTTTATGATGAGATAAATAGGCATAGCATAAAGGAAATTTTTGCTGTAAATATTTTTCATCTATCGGCTGTTTTTCTTGCGAATACGGATATATAATTCTTTGTTTTTTTGGATTGGTTAAGGAGGCTTTGATTATTGGTTTTGTGGCGGCTTTTTCAATAATAAAACCATTAAACAAGATATTCTCACCGTCTTCATTATCAACATTAGCAATATAAATTTTATCGCGTAAGGTTGCTATACCATAAAAAACCAAACAATCTATTTCGTTTTTTGCAAACAAAGGCTTGTTTGTTTGCGGCTCTATATCAAAACACCATTCTTGTTTGTAAAATTTTTGTAAGTTAATATTTTTAACATACCGTATTTCGTTTTGTTGCCATTTAAAATATTTGCATTCGCAAGAATTGTGAGCCAAAACACAGATCGCGGTATAAGTTGAAACTTTATCAAATACTTGATAATTGCTAAAATCAATTAGAGTATCTAACAAATTGTGCTTAGTCATATATTCGCGAAAAACTTTGCCAGATTGATTTCGTAAAAAAGAATTAGGGGTAATAAAACATACTTTGCCATTGTTTTTGATCTTTTGCAAAGCCAATTCATAAAAAGCAATATATAAATCAGTAGTGCCAGATGCACAAAATCGAAAATTATTTTTAATAAAAAGACGATTTTGGGAAGTTAAATTATGAATTCTCACATAAGGCGGGTTACCAATAACAAAATCAACTTTTTCTAAGTTCTTTGACAAAGCA
>RFXY01000275.1 GCA_009921385.1 Pseudomonadota bacterium | reverse complement strand
GTTGATATTACCGCCGAAACCAGAAAAGATCGAGTGGGAATCTGGGTAGAAAGTCAACACCAAGAGCAAAAAATTTCGGCAATCGGCATTAAGCTCAAAAAATGGGTGAGTTATCATGGTATCGCTATTAACCTAAACCCAAACCTCGATTACTTTCAAAATATTGTGCCGTGCGGTTTATCTTGGCAACAATACGGAGTTACTTCGGTAAAGCATTTAAAACCCAATCATTCTCTTGATAATTTTAATATTTATTTACAAAATAGTTTTGCTGATATTTTGAAATAAGTTTTATTTTTTGTTTTGTAAATAAAGATTGTATAAGTCGGGGCGATTTTTTTGAGTAATATTTTCGGCTTGTTGCTGTTGCCACTCTTTGATTTTTTGATGATGACCAGAAAGCAAAACTTTTGGCACTGCCATATTTTGCCAAACGGCTGGCTTAGTATATTGCGGATATTCTAATAGATATTTATAATTATCATCAGCTTGATTGTTGCCAAAACTTTCTTCAAGTAAAGATTGGCTTTTGCCTAAAACTTGTGGCAAGCAACGAAGAATGGCATCAACAAAAACATAACAAGCCATTTCGCCACCCGAAAGCACATAATCACCAATTGAAACTTCTTCAAAATTTAACGCATCAAGTACTCTCTGATCTACTCCCTCATATCGACCACACAAAACAGCAATATCGTTTTCACAAGCAAGCTGATAAGCCATTTCTTGGCAAAAAACCTTACCCTTAGGAGAAAGATAAATTAATTTGGTGTTTGGTTTAATATTTTGCGAAATCGCACTATAAACAACATCGGGTTTGATAAGCATGCCACTACCTCCGCCATAAACGGTATCGTCTACGGTTTTGCGAAAATCGGTAGCATATTGCCGAATATCGATTGTTTGCAAAGACCACAGTTTTTTTACCAAGGCAGAGCCTGTGATAGAAACACCAAGTGGCCCCGGAAAAAGCTCTGGAAAAAGTGTAAAAACTTGTAAATTAAGCATTAAATAAAATTATTGAACTAAAAATAGTTAAATCCAAGCGCACGAACAGCTTTTGGATCATAAAGATTTCGAC
>RFXY01000274.1 GCA_009921385.1 Pseudomonadota bacterium | reverse complement strand
CTATTGTTGGCCTTGTCTCGTTGGGCCTTTCATCAATGGAGAGGCTTCTTGCCGTCCTGTTCTAGGAGAAGCTAAAGGTGTTTCTGTTGCAGAAGAAGTTACTTGTTGATATTCTCCCAAAAGATTTAACAATTTTCCAGCTTGTTTCCGATATTCACTCTTAAATTCTTCAAAAAGCTCTTCATTTAATATAAATTGTCCAGTTTCATCTTGCTTAAACAATGCAGACATTTTTTGTTCTGCCTCTTTAAATGCTATAAATTTACAGCATAATGCTGCTATTGAGCCTTTAATGACACCAGCTTTTATAGCATCTTGATGAACTTTTGCACTTTCGTGCAATGACAATCCTGCAAGACACTGTTCGGCAAAAACAAGTGGCAAAGTTGTTGCTGTCAAATATACCGAAAGTATTTTAAGCATTTCTATTGCTACTTTGCTATCGGCATTGCTTATAATTTTTGATATATCGCCACTTTCATAAGTGTCAATTGCATCATATATCTGCTGAAATAACTCAGATTTTTGATGTGGTATTTCAAATTGACTATGTGTTGCTATTTTTGTTATTATCTCTTGCAATGGTAATGGCAATTGATCTGGATCGTTTTGTTCTATTTCTTGATCTGAAGATGAACATTTTTCTTTTGTTTTGGCAAAAGATGCAGATGCAACAACACAAGCAATTAAAATTGCAGCAGGAGCAACTAAATAATTCCTGATAAAATCATGCTCTTTATGAACCCATTTTTCTCTAAAATCTTTGGCTAATACATCTATTGCTTGTTCTTCAGAAAAGTCATTTTGTTGTAGATGTAAAATCTCAGTTGCTTGTTCTTTTGCTATAAAGTGATCTAATAACCATTTTTGTCTGAATAATGAAGCTAAAATATTGCTTTCTAATAATGGTCTTTCAGGGGAGTTAAGTTAATTTCATGAGATTGTGTAGTACTTAATCTAACTTCTTCGTCAAGAATTTTTCGAAATGTTTCGTTATTGAAGTTGGCAACAAATTTTTGACTTTTTTGCATTAAATCTAATATGGATTGCTTTTGATCGTTAGCAAATTGCGAAATATCTTCGTT
>RFXY01000273.1 GCA_009921385.1 Pseudomonadota bacterium | reverse complement strand
AAATTTGGGATAGATCGCAACATTGCCAACTGCTCAATTGGCTGATGTGTTGGGCCATCTTCGCCCAAACCTATAGAATCGTGAGTTAAAATATAAAAAACCTGCTGTTTCATGAGAGCAGAAAGCCGAATGGCAGGCTTGCAATAGTCGGCAAAAACCAAAAAAGTGCCAGCATAAGGAATAAAATTTGAGTGCAAAGCCAAGCCGTTCATAATGGCCGCCATGGCATGTTCTCTAACCCCGTAGTGCAAATAGTTGCCCGAAAAATCTGTAGGTTTAATCGATTTGCTAACTGCGGTTTTGGTAAGCACCGACTCGGTTAAATCGGCAGAACCCGCCAGCAAATTAGGTAAATTAGCGGTTAAAAATTCGAGCACTTGCCAAGAAGATTTGCGAGTAGCTTGTGACTCTGTTTGCTTGGTTTGTTGCTGGTAATTGGCAAATTTTTGCCAAAAATCGCTAGGAAATTTTTTGTGAAGTAAAAAATCAATTTCTTGCTTGGTTTGTTCTGGTAATTGTTGATATTGTTCTTGCCATTTTTGATAATCATCAGCATTTTTTTGCCCAATTTTTTGCCATTGCTGTTGCAAATCGGCAGGAATTTCAAAAGGTTCAAACTGCCAATCTAGATTTTTTCGAGCATTCGCTATTTCAACAGCCCCAAGAGGCGAGCCGTGAGCATGTTGTGTGCCCGCTTTTTGGTTGGCACCATAACCGATGGTGGTTTTAAAATCTAAAAAAACTGGCAAAGTGCTTGCCGAAGTTTTGGCAAAAGCCTGCTTGATTTCGGCAAAATCATGACCATTAGCACTGTGAGTTAAAAAGCCCATCGCCTGCATTTTGAGATGAATATTTTCAGAAACCGCCAAGCTGGTTTTGCCATCGATAGAAATAGAGTTGTTGTCCCAAAGCACCACCAAATTATTGAGCCCCAAATGCCCTGCCAACGAAAGAGCCTCTAAAGCCACACCCTCCATCAAACAGCCGTCGCCCACCACAGCATAAATTTTGTGAGAAAAGACATCGCCAAATCGATTTTGCAATATTTTTTGAGCAATCGCCATACCAACCGCGGTGGCAATGCCCTGCCCCAAAGGCCCTGTGGTGGTT
>RFXY01000272.1 GCA_009921385.1 Pseudomonadota bacterium | reverse complement strand
TATATTCCAGGTGTAGAAAAAGGCTTAGAATCTGCCAAAGAAACTGGTATTTTAGCTGGCTATCCTGTGGTTAGATTAAAAGCAAGGCTCATTGATGGTGCTTATCACGATGTTGATTCTAGTGTTTTAGCATTTGAAATTGCCGCTAGATCTGCTTTTCGTGAAGCAATGGAAAGAGCTGGAGCAATTATTCTTGAGCCAATTATGAAAGTAGAAGTTGTAACCCCAGAAGATTATATGGGCGATGTTATTGGTGATATCAACTCTCGCAGAGGGCAAATTCAAAACCTCGAGTCTCGTGATGTAGCTCATGTTATTACTGCTAAAGTTCCGCTTTCATCAATGTTTGGCTATGTTAATAACCTTCGCTCTTTATCGCAAGGTAGAGCAAGTTATAGCATGGAATTTGAATGCTACGAAGCTGTTCCAACACACATTGCCGAAGAAATTAAAGCAAAAAAAGCCTAGTTTTTGCAAAACAAAAAAGCCATAACCTAGAAAAATTTTAGGTTATGGCAAAACCACACACCAAAATAAGATCATGACCAACTCTCATAACCTCAAATTTATCGATCTCTTTGCTGGCATTGGTGGAATAAGGCTTGGCTTCGAAAATATTAAAGCAAAATGTGTTTTTTCCTCAGAAATAGATAAATTTGCTCAACAAACCTACTTTGCTAATTTTGGCGAAATGCCATCTGGAGATATAACAAAAATAAACATAAAAAACATACCTGATTTCGACATTTTATGTGCCGGCTTTCCTTGTCAGCCGTTTTCTAATGCAGGATTAAGAATGGGATTTGAAGACACAAGAGGAACTTTATTTTTTTATATTGCTAATATTTTAAAATATCATAAACCAAAAATAGTTTTTTTAGAAAATGTGAAGGGCTTAAAAAATCATAACAAAGGAAAAACTTATCAAGTTATTCATAATACATTGCAAGAAATTGGCTACAATGTTTATTCAACAGTTCTTAATGCTAAAAATTTTGGCATTCCTCAAAATAGAGAAAGAATTTATATTATTGGTTTTTTAGAAAATATCGACTTCTCCTTTCCAGCAAATCATCTAATAAAAACTAAATTAGCAGACATTCTTGAAGA
>RFXY01000271.1 GCA_009921385.1 Pseudomonadota bacterium | reverse complement strand
TCTAATATTGACGATAGTTATTTTTCTGTGAATTTAATTACTACTTTTGTTAAAAAATATAGTTTATTGTTGGGTAACAGCAACAAAAATAGCAAAAGATATTTGGGTAAGAGTTTTCGAGAAAATACCTCTGAAATCAATATTGGCTACGATTTTACTGCCAATAAAGTTTTTGATAGATTGGTTTTGCAATTGGGTTATCAACATTATGTTAATCAAACAACACTAAATGCAAAACAAAGTTTTAATAGTTTGGGTTGTTTATTGCGATATTATAAAAATTTTTGATAATGAAAAAAATTACCTTGGCTGTGCCAAAAGGCAGAATTTTGCAAGATCTTTTGCCGTTGTTTAAAAAAATAAATTTACAGCCCGAGCCTGATTTTTTTAACGAAAACTCCAGAAAACTTTTTTTTGCCACCAACCTAGAAAATCTCGAAATTATTAAAGTAAGAAGTTTTGATGTTGCCACTTTTGTAAAATTTGGCGGGGCAGATCTTGGTATTTGTGGTTTCGATGTGCTTTCTGAGTTTCCTTCTAAGCAGGTTTTTTTAATGCTTGATTTAAAAATTGGCAAATGTCGCTTGTCTATTGCTGGCAAAAAAAACAGCCAACTAAATTTAGCTCAAGCAACTTCTTTAAGAATAGCCACAAAATATGTTAATATCACTTCTGATTATTTTAGTCAAAAAGGCATTCAGGCCGAAATTGTGAAATTAAGCGGATCGGTAGAAATTGCTTCTTGGCTTAATTTGGCCGATTTTATTGTTGATTTAGTAAGCACAGGAAAAACCTTATTAGAAAATAATATGCAAGAAATTGCCACCATCTTAGAGGTTTCTTCTTGCTTGATTGTTAATAGAACCGCATTTAAGGTTAATAATTTTAATCTTAACAATATTATTGCTAGATTCAATGAAATTTCTGTCTAGCACAAAAAACATCAAGCAAATTATTATTGCTCTTTTTGCTCTTTTTATTAGTTTTCCTGATAATGCAAATTCTTCAACCTTGCCTCCACCGCTCGATAGACCACTTACAATGATGAATATTTTAATAAAACACATAACCAATTCAATGCAAGACGAAGAAGTGGAAAGTGAAGATCTT
>RFXY01000028.1 GCA_009921385.1 Pseudomonadota bacterium | reverse complement strand
TTCTTATAACATTAGTGTGGCAGTAAAAAACGAAAAAGATATTATAGATTATATTGACATTATTTTAACCCCAATACTTGATTTACTTTATTCTGGCGAAAAAGATTGCTTAATACCATTGATAGATGGGCGACCAACCATTATCCCAAGTTATTGCGAAAAAAATAGCAATAATTGCAATGGCAAAACTTATGTTGTGGATTCTAATAACAAATACATTTCCTTTTCACAATCAACTCCGCCCTCTTTATATTGCTCAATGGCCATTAACAATGCCAATGAAATTACAAATGCAAATGTTAATAATTCACCAGATTGCGCTCAATGTCGTCCAGTGCGAGTTGGTGAAATAGAAAGAATTTATGAAGTTATTTTAAATAGCAATAATTTTTCTAATGCAGTAAGAATTGCCACTATTTTAATGGTGATGTTTTATGGCTTAACCTATTTAATGGGGGTAAGCAAGTTAAATCAAGTTGAGATGGCGAATAGAATTTTTAAAATTGGTATTTTGGGTTTATTTTTAGATCCGCAATCGGGTTGGTTGTGGTTTAACAGTTTAATTGTTCAGCCTTTCAATAATGGAGCAGATTATTTATCGTTTTTATTTGCCTCGGTTTTAGAATCGTCAGAATCAAAAGATTTAGCGACAGCACTAAATAATGGCGACTATAGCAATAAATCTTTGTTGTTTGCAACTACCAACGATATTATCAATCTATTTTTACAAGACGAAACCTGGAAAAAAATAGGTGCCTTATTCTTTTTTGATTTATTTGGTCCAATTTATGCTTTGGGTATTTTGTATATTATCTGGATTTATGTTTTTGTAGTTGCCAATGTGTTGCTGGTTTATGTGGTGGCAAAATTATTGATGGGGGTGCTGTTTTTAGTTGGGCCTGTTTTTATTGTTTTCTTTTTATTTGAAAAAACCAAAGATTATTTTAAGAAGTGGATAAACACTATTTTAAGCTATGCTTTTCAACAATTTTTTGTTATTTTTACTTTGAACTTTTTTAATATGTTGATTTATCATTTAATTAAATTAGTTTTGGGTTTTAAAGTTTGTTGGGATGAGGTTTGGAACATCGATTTGGGCCTTATGAATTTTACCTTGCTAGAGTTTTGGACTCCATATTCTAATCCGCTACCGCCAAAATTAGGTGCCAACCCCAGTTTATATCAATCTGCAGTTGGTGTGCCAACTGTTAGTGCTATTTTATGTTTATATGCCATAGTGCATATTATGAAAAGCTTTATGCCACAAATAGCAGAATTAGCTAATGCTATTACCGAAGGAGCATATAATGCTGCCAATGGCGGATCTTTGATTGGTAAATCGATGAAATCTATTTATCAATCGGGCAAAAAAGCATTTTTAAACTCTTACCCTGTCAAAACTACTATAAATGCGGCAAAATCTGTTGCATATAAAGGTTTAGATAAGGCTTTGGGAGTTGGCCCAGATGCAGAAAAAAGAAAAGAAAAAGCAATGAAGCATCGAAAAGAAATGCTAGAAGATAGAGATTCTATTTCTGCGACAGCGAACAAAAAATTAGCAGAATTTAAAACGGCAAATGCTCTTAAATTTGCTACTGGCGAATCCGATGAAAATACATTAAGAAAAACAAGGGAAGGTTTTTTAAAAGATGCAGCCAAAGAAGAGCAGTTAAAAAGGGGTTTGAAAATTTTAGGCATCAGCGAATCTCAATACAATAAATTAAAAGCTAACGAGAAAACTAAAATCGAAAAAAAAGCAAGTTTTCAAGCTAAAAAAGCTGGTTTTTCACAAGATAACTATTTGAATGACAAGGGTGTATCAATAAAAGATCTCAAAAACCATTCTTCTCTTGCCGGTATTATGTTTACTGGATTTAAAGAGGGTTCACACAAAGGCGGAACCCTCACTCAATCTTTAAATGAGAAAAATAGGAGCAGAGATTTTAATCCTAGAATTTCAAAAAGAGATTTGAATAATATAATAAGAACAAATCCTAATTTTATGGCCAATGACAAATTTGTTAGAGAAAATAGTTTTTACGAACATTCGCAACAAATTCAAGATAATGTTGCTTATAGAGCATCAAAAATGGCCAAATCTTTTAAAAATGATGTTTTTAATCCGTCGATGAACTATATGGCTGGTGCAATGAAAAATAGTGGTGCATTTGGAGCGGCAACTATGGTTGGCGGTGTCTTTGCTGGTGCATTTGGTGGTGTTGCTGGTGCATTTGGCGGTGCTACTGGCCTTGTTGGCGCTGGTATTGTTGGTGTTGGGGCCGGAATTTTTGGGGCGGCCGGTGTTGTTTCTGGTGTTCTTGGAGTCGCGGCTTCTCCTTTTGTTGCTGCTTTTGGTGGTATTTATGGTGCATTGACAGGCAAAGGTTTTAAACAAGGGGCAAAAGATGCAGTATCGGGTATGTTTAAAAATGTAGAAAATCAGTTTGCATTATCTAAATTTCTTGCTTCTTCTAGTGTTGGTATGGCAAAATATTTTGGTAAGCATGGGTTATCTTCTGTTAGAAACATTGGTGTCGGCGCTACTTCTGGTGTTGGTATTTTGTTTGGCGGTGTTGCTGGCGCTGCTACTGGTGCAGTTCATGGCTTTTTCTCGGGTGGGGTACAAGGTGGTATTTCTGCTTATGCTGAATTTACAAAAGGTAGCCGACTCAGTACGGGTTTTGCTGGACTTGTTGGTGTGGCTGGCGGTGCAGTTGGCGGTGCAGTTGCTGGTATTCGAATTGGAGCTGTTTCTGGAGTAAATATTGTCAATAACCTTAAAAACAAACCTTCTGTTTCCGAAATAATTAACAATATTAAAGAAGAAGCTGCAAATAATAATAGAACAATTGGAGATATTGGTAAAAAATCTGCCGATATTGGTTTTGCTGGTGCTAGAAAATCAAATGCTGGGATTTCATATTTACATGGAGGAACGGTGTCAAGCGACATAAAATCTTCGGTATCTGCACTTGCTTCTTCTTCAGTATCTTCTGGGGCAGGTGCTATTTTTGTTGTTGCTGGTCTTGGAGTCGCTGCTGGTGCCGCTGCTGGTGCCGCTATATCTTCTCCTCGTTTTAGAGAGACGGTTCGTAATTCAGTAGGAGTTGAACCTATAAAAAGATTTGGTTCTGGCATAAAAGGAGGGTTATCTTTAGCTTTAGCGGCTCCTCCAATTCAAGTTCCGCTATCATTTCTTTCTGGCTTTGTTGGTGGTGTCGGTGGTGCTCTCCGTGGCGCTGTCGGTGGTGGTTCCCGTGTTGATGCTGAATACTCTAGATCTAGGCTTGAAGGAGGTTCGAGAATTGGAGCGGCGGCTCGTGCGACACTTGCTGGGGCAACTGGTGCAGCATCTGGTGCCGCAACTGGTGCGAGAAGTGGCTATGATTTTATTGCAGATCCAAACTCGCCACTTTATACAAGCAGATTCGCTCCGCTTTATTCGCCAGAAGAAATGCAACGGGTTGGCAAAGGTGGCGAAGGTTCTATTGACGAGAGTGCTGGCAGTGTTTATGTTGATGGTCGTGGTCGTGGTAAGAAAGGCGCTTTTCATGATGGAGATGATGAAGATGCTAAGAAAAAACATACACGGCATCAACAAACTGATGAAGCAGGAACGGGGTCAAATGAAGATTGATCTGATTAAAAAAAACTTTACTTTTATTTATGTAAATGATATAATTTTACTGAGTATAAAAATATTAACCACACCAATTTTTAAACCCCACAGTGTCTAACGAAAAAAACCAAATAATTGCCGTTTTGCAATTAATTCGCACCGAAAAAATAGGTTCTATCACCTTTTTTAAACTGCTTAACAAATATGGCACCCCACAAAATATTGTGGCAAATTTGCATCACGACAAGCAATATAATTTTAACCTTACCCCTGCTCATCTTGCTTTAGAAGAATATCAAAAAACCATCGATAGCGGTGCTAATTTTATTTTATATTCAAGCAGTTTATATCCCGAGCTATTGCAACAAATGCCCGATAAACCGCCAATTCTTACGGTTTTAGGCAATGTCGATTTGCTAAAAAGACCAAAAATTAGCATTGTTGGCCCCAGAAATTCTTCTCATAACGGCAATTATCATGCCAAACAATTTGCCAAAGTTTTAGGCGACAATGGTTTTGTGTGTGTTTCTGGTCTCGCCAATGGGGTTGATACCGAAGTTCATAGGGCATCAATCATTTCGGGCACCATTGCAGTTTTGCCTTCTGGCATTAATGTTATCTATCCGCTCGAAAATAAAAATTTATATCAAGAAATCATCAAATATGGCTTGCTTGTTTCGGAGTTTGCCTATGGTTTTACTCCAAAATCGTATAGCTTTATTCAGCGAAATCGCATTGTTTCTGGCTTGTCTTTGGCAACTATTGTGGTAGAGGCAGGCATTTCTTCGGGCAGTTTGCTGACCGCAAGATTTGCTTTAGAGCAAAACCGCGAGGTTTTTGCGGTGCCGGGTTCTATTTCTGATCCGCGATATTATGGCACCAATCAACTTATTAAACAAGGTGCCAATATTTTAACTTCAATTAACGATGTTTTAACTAGTTTTAACATTTCTAACATTGTTAAAGAAGAAAAAAAAATAAAAACTCAACACATTGCTTATTTTGACAATCTATTAAGCGAACAAATATTGAATTATATTAACTTCAACCCCATCAGCATCGAAGAATTATTTAGGGTTTTTAAAGTGCCAATTCAAAAATTTAATGTCGCAATTGCTGAGCTAGAACTTCATAATAAAATTAAAATTCAATATAATAAAATCACCAAAATAGTCTAAAAAATGCGACATTTTGTCTCACCAAGGTTGCAAAAATAGAATAATATTATTTTAACTCGAAAATTAACAGTTTATATTCTCAAAAAAGAGATCTTAACTTTGACTATTTTTCATATGAAAACCAAATTATTTTTACCATTTTTTTTGTTTGCTGTTAATTTTTCTGCCTATGCTCAAGAAAAATCAATCTCTTTGCCACAAATTATCGTGCAAGAACAGCAATCAATCACTGCCAACAACACTTTTTTTGCTCAGCAAAAAGCCAATCAAATTGCCGGTTCTGTGGCAATTATTGATAAAGAAAATTTTCAAAATAAAGCTAGCATCACAGTGCACGATTTATTTTCTGCCACTCCGGGAGTTTTTGCCCAAAGCAAACAAGGTCAAGAGGCTCGGCTTTCGATTCGCGGCTCGGGCTTGTCGCGAAACTTTCATTTAAGAGGAATCAATTTATACCAAGACGGCATTCCAATTAATTTAGCAGATGGAGCAACCGATTTTCAAAGCCTCGATCCGCTAGCTTTTGATCATCTCGAAGTTTATAAAGGAGCAAATGCCTTGCATCTTGGCTCGGCAAGTTTGGGCGGTGCTATAAATTTTGTTTCGCCCACAGGTTATAATGCCAACAAGCTCGCATTGCGGGTCGAAGGGGGCAGTTTTGACACCAGAAGAGCACAAATTTCTAGCGGGCAGGTGCTTGGCAATGCCGATTATTATGTTTCGCTTTCTAATTTTAAAAGCACCGGCTATCGCAAGCAAAGCAATCAATCCGATACTAAATTGTTTAGCAATTTTGGTTATCGCCCACACAAAAATCTCGAAAACAGAACCTATCTTAGTTTAATTAACAGCAAATTAGAATTACCAGGGGCCTTAACCAGAGCACAGCTAAATAATAACAGCAGTTCTGCCAATGCAAACAACATCAATAGCGGGCAAGAGCGAAATTTTAGCGAAATAAGATTAGCCAACAAAACTTCTTATCTTACCAGCAACACTAGCAATAATTTTGGGCTATTTGTGGTGAAAAAAAATCTTAATCATCCTATTTTTCAAATAGTTTTACAAGATAGCATCAATTATGGTTTGTGTGTAGATAGCAAAATTAATTATCAACTTTTTAACAAAAAAAGCGATTTGCTTTTGGGTATAAATTTAAGCGAAGGTGTGGTTGATTCGCAACGATTTGTCAACATTGGCGGTGCGAAAGGCAACAAAACTATGCAGGGCAACGAAAAAGCTCAAACCGCTATGTTGTTTATCGAAAATAATTTACAAATTTTGCCTAAAATTACTTTGGCAACTGGCTTGCAAGTGCTTTATCGCAAGCTCACTTATCAAGATAAATTTTTAAGCGATGGCAACCAAAGCGGTTTTCGAAAATATTATGGCATCAGTCCAAAAATTGGGGCAATTTATCAGGCTCAAGAAAATCTGCAACTATATGGCAACATCAGCGGGGCTTACGAGCCACCAACTTTTACCGAAGCTCGTCAAACAACTTTGCCGGGTTTGGCAAATATTTCGGCTCAAAAATCTTATACCGCCGAAATTGGTTTAAGAAAAAGTAAAAGCGATTTTAATTTCGATCTTACTTTTTATCGCTCCGATGTGCGAGATGAGTTGATGTTATACACCGTGGCACCAAATGTCGCACAAGCAATCAATGCCAAAAAAACTATGCATCAAGGTCTAGAATTGGCAACCGAAAATGTGTTGTTAAAAAATATTTTTGGCACAGATAATTTAACTCTAAAAAATGCCTACACTTTTAGCGATTTTCGCTTTGTCAACGATGCAACTTATCAAAACAATAAAATACCGGGCAACCCAAGGCATTATTTATTTAGTCAATTGGTTTATAAACATAAAAATTCTTTTTTTATTTCACCTAATCTTGAAGCGGTTCCGCAAGGAATTGTTATTGATGCTAAAAATCAATATAAAAGTAAAAATTATGTTGCTTTTGGTTTAAATGCAGGCTTTGATCTTGATGATAATTTTAGCATTTTTGCCGAAGGTCGAAACTTATTTAACAAAAATTATAGTGGTGCGGTTGATGTTTTGTCGCAAGCCACAAGCAATAATGTTGCCGTTTATTATCCTGCCAGCCTTCGAGCCTTTTATTTTGGTCTAAAATATAAACTTTAATAATCTATTTTATACCATTTATACACAAAATAAAAAAAGGGGGAGTTTTTAGCTCCTCCTTTTTTTTATATAAAAATTAAAATTTAATCATCTTCTTAAAAAAATAAAAATCTGCTTGACATTTAAAATTAATTCTATACCTTCTGTTTCTAAATTTATTTTAGGAAAATAAATAAGATAATGAATCTTTTATAAAAAGGCGGTAATTATAAATGTCAGCAGAAGATGAAAAATCAAAATTTGAAACATGGCTAGAAATTTTTTTAAATGGAATTAATAGTGAAAATATTTCAGAAGAACTCAAATTTTTAGCAACTGCGATTGTTGAAAAGCAAAAGTTAGAAGATGTTAAAAATGTAAGTAATGATTTAAAAAAATTTGCCAAACAAATTGTTTTTGATGATAGCAATATTTCATTACTCAACGATTATGAAACTAAACAAAATCTCATAAAAGAATCATTTACAAACTTAACAACACCACAAGCTAAATTATTTGAATTATTAGCAAATTACGATCAATCTAGACGAACTTTAGAAAATGGTACTGCACAACTTGAAAATACAATAGCATTTAACCAAAACACTAAAACCTACAATTCAAGTCATGGCAATGATAAAATTTGGACATTGCAAATACGAAATGAAAAAGATGAAATTTTAACTGCTATTTTTCAAGGTGGTTCGATGATAGATTGTCTTAAAGATGCTAGTAAAGAAGAGATAGATAAAATTACACCAGGAACACCACCACAAGAAAATCAAGAAAAAAATGTATATGAATTTAACAGCTTGCTTCAAAGTAATGGCTATACAATACAGCATAATAATGTAGCGATTAATATTGAAGTGCCGCAAGTGACATCACCAGATACAGAGAAAGTGGAAGGAGGGCAAGAGGTTGATAATGGATGTTTTTCTTTGATAACAAAATCAATTGTTGAATGTCATGATCAAGTTATTGAAACAAAAGCTGTTGAAAGTGCCTCTCTTAGTGCTGTTGCAGGTTTTGGTGCCGGCGCTGGTGCCGGTGCTGGTGTTGGTGCTCTAGTTGGTGCTACAGTTGGTGGTATTCTTGGCAGTGTTGTTCCTGGTGCCGGCACTCTTGCTGGTGCTGGTGCTGGTGCTCTTATTGGTGCTAAGGTCGGTGCTTTTGCTGGTGCCGGCACCGGCACTTGTGCTGCTTTTTTTACTGGCTGGCAGTATGGTTCTTTGTATAATAAAGAGAGTGGCGAGTTGATGAAGAAAGAAGGAGGAGTAGCAAAAAATAATGTATTCAGTCGTGTTAATGCATTAAGTGAAGGGGTGAAGGCAGGTGCTAAGGCTGGTGCTTGGGCTGGTGCCGCTTCTAGTGCTGGTGCTGTTGTTGGCCCTGTTTGCGCAGCTCATGCCGCTGGGGCTTTTGCTGGAAAGGCTGTTGTCGCTCAGCTTGCGGGCTCTTCTGCGGCAAGAGGTGTTGTTGGGGCGGTTAAAGGAGGTTCTGAAGGCGGTATCAGTGGATTTTTTTGGGGTTTTGGCCGAGGCGTTGTTGTGGGTGAGGGGGCTTGGTTTGGTGAGTGTGGTAATGTTATTCATATTACCGAATCTGCAGGTGCTCAGATTGGAGTAACCGCATTAGGTGCGACTTTTGATGTTACCAAAGCAAAATGGCAAGGAGAAGGAAATATTGCTCTAATATTGACTTCTAGTGCATTAAGTGGAGTTGAAATTGTTGCTGCTAATGAGTTTAGTTCTGCATCTTATTTAATATCGCGTTATCAAGAAGTGGAAGGCAATCCTTATAAAGGAGCGATTGATTTGGTTCAGCATGATGCATTGGGGCAGCATTCAGACTTTTTTGAGAATGTAAAAACAGAGCAAGATAGTATAGCTAAAAATTTATCGCAATTAGATCCTTCGTTGAAAGAAGAGTTATCAAAATTAGGATTTGTATTAGATAAAACAGGACACCAAGAACTAAGTAGTAGCGATCTTGTTCTCAGAGATCATATCCTACATAATATGTTTTTACAACATAAAGAAAGTTTAAATAACTCACATGATTTTTTAGCAACTCTTGGTTTGTTGCCAAAAGATGATTTTAAATTTGTAAATTCTCATACTGCAAAAGAAATTAATGATGAATTGAGTAAAATAATTCCAGGCTTAGATCAATTA
>RFXY01000270.1 GCA_009921385.1 Pseudomonadota bacterium | reverse complement strand
AACGCAAAACAAAATATTTTACAACAAGTCCAAAATTATTTCGAAACCGAGCATAAAAAGCCCGAATTTATTCCAGGCAAAACCTATGTGCCAGTTTCTGGCAAAGTTTATGACCACACCGATATGCAAAGCCTTGTCGAATCGGCTCTTGATTTTTGGCTTACGACTGGCAGATTTAACCGTGAATTTGAAAAATCTTTAGCAAAATTTTTAGGAGTTCAACATTCTCTTACTTGCAACTCTGGTTCCTCTGCTAATTTATTAGCACTCACCGCCCTCACTTCACATTTGCTAAAAGATAAAGCCTTAAAACCAGGCGACGAAGTTATAACTTGTGCCACAGGCTTTCCAACCACTATTAACCCTATTTTAATCAATGGCTTAACACCAGTATTTCTAGATGTTGATATTCCTACCTACAATATGGACACCTCAAAATTAGAAGAAGCCATCACTGCAAAAACCAAGGCAATTATGGTTGCCCACACACTAGGCAACCCGTTTGATTTAGATAAAATAAAAGCAATTGCCGATAAACATAATTTATTTTTAGTTGAAGATACTTGCGATGCTTTAGGTGCAGAATATAATGGTCAAAAAGTTGGCACTTTTGGCGATATTGGCACTTTAAGTTTTTATCCAGCTCATCACATAACCATGGGAGAAGGTGGTGCAGTTTTTACCAACAGAAGCCTTTTAAAAAGAGCTTTAGAATCAATTCGTGATTGGGGAAGAGACTGTTATTGCGAGCCCGGCAAAGATAACACTTGTAATAAGAGATTTTGTCAACAATTAGGCGAATTACCTTTTGGTTATGATCATAAATATACCTATTCCCATGTTGGTTATAATTTAAAAATCACCGATATGCAGGCCGCTGTTGGGGTTTCTCAATTAAAGCACCTGCCTAAATTTATTGAAAAAAGACAAGAAAATTTTGATATTCTTTTTGATGGCTTCAAAGAATTAGAAGAATTTTTGATTTTACCTAAATTCTCTGCAAATGCCAAGCCATCTTGGTTTGGGTTTCCAATTACAGTTAGAAACAATGCAAAATTCTCTCGTAATCAATTGGTTGAATATTTAGAAGAAAATAAAATCGGCACTCGCT
>RFXY01000269.1 GCA_009921385.1 Pseudomonadota bacterium | reverse complement strand
ATAAATCTGCTAATTTAGCCTATTTTAAAAAAAATAAACATTTTGCTTTTAACATTTTAAGCCAACAACAACAAGAGCTTTCTTCGGCATTTTCTACCCCCAAAAACTCACAAAAATGGTTTGTCGCTCCTTATTTTTTTGGCAAATATGGCAACCCAATTTTTTATGATTCTCTTGCTTTTCTTGAATGTAAACGACATAAAATCATCAAAATGGGCGATCATCACATTATAATTGGTGAAGTTGTTGATTTTGGCAAAATCAACAATTCTTCACCATTACTTTATTTTGCAGGCAAATATCACAATATTTGAAAAAACCTAACTTTGCCTAATTTTTTGTGAAATAGCAAGAGGTTGCAAAAGAAGGGCAGAAACCTTTTCAATAGAAGAGCTGGGTCTTGCATCAATAGCTCTTCTCTCAATCCTAGGTATCGCAGGCAAGATCGGCACTTTGCCATCAACAATCTCAACTCGACTATTTAACAATTTTTTAAATTCCCCTTCCGTTAACCGACTAACTTCGTTTTGCACTTCTCTAAATACATTCTGCATCAATTCTTCAGGCAAGCCAAAATCATATTGCCCTTTTGGTGGGACCGCATTATGAGAATTAACTCCTGCCAATCTAATTTCAACAATGCTTACACCTTCTGGATTTTGGCTAATTCTTATTTGCGATGTTTTGGCCGCCACCTGCTTATGAATTGTAAAATTAGTAATATCACCAAAAACTTGCTTAGCTCTGCTAACTGCTTCCTCAAAGAAAGCTCTGTTACCAGATTTTTTAGCATCAAAACCAATACCAATATCTAGTGAATCTCTGAAAATATTGTGTTCGTCATCAACTTTTTTTGCCATATTTTGCACTTTTTGCAATATAAAAACACCCAATTCGCTAATTGTTGCCGTTCCATCTTTTACTTGATAATCTATCAAATCTCGATCATCTTTATTGAAAGAAAAATTAGTTTGTTGATTGACTAGCGTCAAATTAAGACCAACAAAATTAGACCAATAAACTATGTTTTGCCATTTTTGCGATAAGCTTTTGATTTTTTCATTATCGATTTTGTCTAAAAAAATATCAATTCGATTTGCTGAAGCTCGAG
>RFXY01000268.1 GCA_009921385.1 Pseudomonadota bacterium | reverse complement strand
ATGCCAAAAATATCTGTTTTAATGTCAGCTTACAATCATGCTAAATTTATAGAAGAAAGCATAAATAGTGTGCTAAATCAAACTTATCAAGATTTTGAGTTGTTAATTATCGACGATAACTCAACCGACAACACTTTTGAAATCATTAAATCTTTTAACAGTCATAAGATCAAGGCTGTAAAAAATCAACAAAATGTTGGTATGGTTTTAAACACCAATCGCTTGATTTCTATGGCTAAGTGCGAGTATATTGCCATTATCAATTCCGACGACAGTTGGCACCATCAAAAATTAGAAAAACAATTGCAATTTTTAGAGCAAAATCCACAACTTACTGGTTGCTTTACTTTGGCAAATATTATTAACGAAGAAAGCAAAATCATTAACTCAAAAACACAAGATTTTATTTATCAAGACAAAAATAGGCAAGAATTTTTAGCTTATTTTTTTCATCATCAGCAACATCATTTTTGCTATCCCAGTGTTTTATTAAAAAAAGAGGTTTTTAATCAAGTTGGCCTGTTTAATGCTATGCTAATTTTGTTGCTAGATTTTGATATGTGGGTAAGAATTTTAATACATGGTTTTCATCTGAAAATTTTACCAGAAAAACTAACCAATTTTCGTTCTTTAAATAATGATGGCAACCTTTCTGCTGGTGCAAAATCAAGAATTCGATCTAGTCTAGAAATTAAGCAAGTTTTATTAAATTACACCAAAATTGTTAATTATACAGATTTTTTGCAGATTTTTCCAAATTATGTTGTTAAAAATGAGCAAAATACTGCTTTGCCTAGTTATTTTTATTTGCTTGATTATTGTTGGCAACAATATTTTGCGGTAGATCGGCTTAAATCTTATATTAAAAATCATAATATCAAAAATTTTGTTTTAGAATTTATGCAATTTCAAAGCTTTGCCGATCGTGATTTTTATATATCTTTGCAACAAAACTGCGGTTTAAATTTTGACGATTATCTCAAAATGTCAACACAATATCCAAATGGTATTTTATTGTATAACAAAAAAAAGTTATCAAAAAAATTGGCAAAAAGTGCGGTTTTGGCCTTGATTATACTGCTGTCGCTAACAATAACTTTGTTGTTTTCTTGGTAATTTTAAAATAAATAAAAATGTTG
>RFXY01000267.1 GCA_009921385.1 Pseudomonadota bacterium | reverse complement strand
ACTTAGCATTCAAAAGTCTGTTAATATAAATTATTATTTGTCAAGTGTCGTTTTTTTACAACAAACGATATTCTGGTATAGTTAAAACTGCACTATTGCCTTTGTTTTGCATTATTTCGAAAATACAGCCTTGATTTTTTAAATCAGATAAAATTTGGTTAGTAGAAAGATTATTGGCTAAATTATGAAGATGATCTTTTAAAGCAAATACAATCAACAGTTGCTTGTTTTGATCAAGTAAAATATTGATTTCAAGTAGGCATTCTGTTTTGGTATTAATGATTTCTATGATAATTTTTTTGATGGTTTCAGCAAAAGAAATAGGCTCTATCTTGATTTTTGGCAAAGAAAAGTTTAGAACAGTGTTTAGATGAATTTTTTCTTTAATATTTGTTTCTAATTCGCTGATATTTTTTTGTAAAAATGCAAGTAAATCGATGATTTCTTCATCTTCTTTTAAGCGATTGTTTAATGTTTGTTGGTCTAAAACATTGCTCACGATGGCTTTTAACACAGTGGCATCGAGATAAATTTGGTTAAAATCGTTTAAATAGTGTCTATGCGGTAGCGGGCCGTAGGGCTCTTCTTTTAAAGATTGGGAGGTTTTGATAATTTTATCTAGGTGAAACAGCAATTCTTGGGGAATGATGCTAGAAATTTGGGTTTTTAAACTAGAAATATTATGGCTGTGCAGATTGTTGATTTTTTTAGCGGTATGAATTTTTTCTTTAATTTTGGCGATCATTAAATCAAAATCTACTGGCTTAACCAGATGATCGTTGGCAGAAAGATTGATTCCTTTAATGATATCTTCTTTTTGTCCCAAAGCAGATAGAAAAATAAAGGGCACATTATTATTTTTGCTGTTTTTGCTGTTTCGCACCATTTCTAAGAATTGATAACCGTCTACTTTTGGCATTAAAATATCAGAAATAATAATATCGGGCTTTTGTTCTAAAAATTGTTGATAGCCTTGACCAGCCGTTTCTGCTTCAAACACCAAAAAACCCTCATCTTTTAATATTTCGCAAATATTTTCGCGTATATCTTGCTCATCTTCTACACATAATATTTTAATTTGATGGTCTTGCATAAAATTCATAGATTTTGTTGAGAAATTTTTTACTTTTCTAATTTATC
>RFXY01000266.1 GCA_009921385.1 Pseudomonadota bacterium | reverse complement strand
TGTAATCACCATTGGGTCACCAGCAACATAAGAAGTCTTGTCAAAAGCCAAGGTTTCTTTTGCGATAGTAGTTCCAGCAGCTGTGAACGTAATTGCGTTAGATGTGATTGTCGATGTTGATGAGTTAACTATGCTCCAAGTAACTGTTGTTGTCTTACCTGAAGTTGAATTAGCTGCTCCAGTTACAGATACGTTGTAATAGCCAAGGCCATTAGCATCACTTGCGTTAGCGCCTGTAATTGTTGTTGTTGAAATTACAGAAGCATCAGCAATTGAGTTTGTAATTGTTCGGCCAGGAATAACCATTCCTGAGGAATCCTTAGCAACAAGTAATACTGCAGGCTTACCAGCAGAACCTGTTGAATAAGATGATCCACCTAGACATGTAACAGATGAACAGCCAGTTGTTACACCAGAGCCAATGTTTACATAGTTAGCAGTAGCTGTCAGTGTTGCAACAGTTGTGCTGTAGAAGGTCACTGTGAATGTACCAACTGTTGAAGAGACTGCAGATACAGGATCAGTAACTGTTACTGTAACTGTTCCTACTCCTGAAGTTCCATCACCGGATACGTGAATATACCCAACAGATGCGCCAGTTAGAGCTAATGAGCTAGAACGAGCAGTTCCTGCTGTTCCAGTTCCGTCATTGGCGGTTGTATCCACCAAAACTAGACCTGGGCCAGAAATAGATGCAGCTAATGTCGCACCCGTAATGAGGGCATTAGATGAATTTCTGACTTCGACAGAGGCGATTGCTCTCTGAGTTCCAATTGTTCTATCCCCACTTATGCCTGTGTCTGACATACCAAAAGTAGAGCCGGCACCAAAAGAAGTTAATCCAGAAGCAACAACCATTCTAGTTGTTCCACCAGAGGCTTCTTTAGCAGCAGCTACGGTAATTGAAACTGTTTGACGAGCTTCATTTGAGTTAATTGAGTCAGTAGTTCCACCATCAGAAGCCTCATGCCAAATACTTAGCACATAAGTTCCAGTTTTTGTAGGTGTAAATTGGAATGATCCAACTCCAGTTGTAGTTGAAGATGTAACTGTTGCAGCAGCAAATCCTGCTAATGCACCTGAAAGCAATGACAGTGAGTTGCCAGCAGCAGATGATGTTGTGATTAAGGTTGAACCGAA
>RFXY01000265.1 GCA_009921385.1 Pseudomonadota bacterium | reverse complement strand
TTTTCAAGCTCTTGCTCTTTGCTAAATTTTTTGTTGTAGTTAATATATTGAAAGCCATCAGCTCTTGTTAAAATTTCGTAAGGGCAATTTGCTTTAAAATTAGAAACAACATCGGTTGTGTAGGTGCCGTCTGTCATTTTCCATAAAGAAATATGATGATTGCCATTGGTTTTGATGACTTTGGTAAAATGTTGAGTTGTGGTGGGATGGCTAATTTCGAGAACAGATTTATTGTTATCATAAAGCCTTACTTTTTTAATGCCTGTGTTTTTGCTAAATGCTGGCAGAATTTTTTCTTGAAAATCTTTATCTGATGTGGCTTTTTCTGCTTCGGCAAGTAGTAGGTTTTTAATGTTATTATCTCTCACATAATAAACATGGGCTTTTTTTTCTAGAGCGGTTAATTTGGTTCTAATAACTAAATTGCATTCCGCTGGTTTTTTCTTGTCGTTATAAACTAAAATTGGTTTATTTAGCTTACCATAATTGGTTTCGTCGTGCAATTTAACATTTTTACCGTGATCGTTTTTATGTGAAACAATGATTTTTTCTATTGTTTTTGCAACATCTTCACGAAATGAATTCCAGTGGTTTGGAAGCTGTATTTCTAACTTGTTAAGATCGAAATTTTTTGCATTATCTCTAGAAATTTTTTGTAACATTCTTTGATCGGTCATAGCGATGCAAATTGCATCAATAGCATGATGGCGATGATCTTGGCGGTTTTTTGTGGCATTTTGATTTTGTGAAGATGAATTATTTAACAACTCCCCTGTTTCGCAGTTAAAATCTTCGTTGTGTAATAACGAATTTAAGCCCCAGTTATGGCGAAGTAAGGCGGTAATTTTGCCGTTACCAATTTTAATGTTATCTTTAGGGCAGATTTGTTGTAAATATTGTTTGGCAACCCTAGAAATATAACGAGTATCGTTGAGTTGGCTGGCAATAAAACCATTTTGATCTGAAAATTTTTGCATTGCTTCTGGTTCGAATCTCCATCTTTTATGTTTTGGCATTGTTTTGGTGTGTTGCAAAATTTCTGAATAGTTGTAAGTTAAAGAAGATGAAAAGGCCTCAAAAGGTGAGCGATTGCCCTTAACGGCATTGGCAGATTTTGAAGCGAGAGTTTTGTTGGCAATA
>RFXY01000264.1 GCA_009921385.1 Pseudomonadota bacterium | reverse complement strand
ACCCATTGTAGCAGTTTTTAAAATTGCTTTTTTGAAATTTTTTAGATTTTTTTGCAAATCTTCTAAACTTTTAATTTCAGCAAAATCAGCAGTTTTCACACCAATCGAGTTTAAAAAAGTTTTTTCTAAAATACGATGTTGAGTAGTTTTTAAAACTTCTGCATTTGGAAAAACTGGCTTTAAAGAACTTAAAAATTCAACAGTTTTAACGGGAATATTTTCAAATTCAAAAGTTGCCACATCAATTAAATCAGCGAATTTTTTAAGAGCTTTTTCGTCAGAATAATCTGCCACAATTGTTTGATTTGTTGCAAAGCTGGCAGGCGAATTTTCTTGGTCGGTAAAAACCACCGTGCGAAACCCCATTTTATGGGCTGCAAAGCAAGCCATACGCCCCAATTGTCCGCCACCAATTATTCCAATAACTGAATTTGGTTGAGCGCTGAATGTTGTAATTTTTTCTTGATTAGACATCTTTAACGAATAGCTTAAGGAAAATTAAGCGCAAAAACATAAGCTCTAAACCAAATTAATCAATAAATTTGATTTGTCGCCATATACAAATAAATCATGCAAAAAATATCTCCCAAATTATTAAAAATATTAGCCTGTCCTTTGTGCAAAGCTGATTTGACTTATGATGAAAAAAATAACGAATTGATTTGCTTAGAATCAAAGCTTGCCTTTAGAATCATTGATGGAATTCCAATTATGTTGATCGATGAAGCCAGAAAGATAGATAATTAAAAAGAAGTCCAGAAAACAAATGCCCCAAAAATAAAATGCCCAGAAAATAAAATGCCCAGAAAATTTATCCGCGTTAACAAAGCTAAAAGAATGAAGAAATCTTCTCATAAATGGTTGTTGCGTCAAATTAACGATCCATTTGTTGAGCAGGCAAGGGCTGAGGGTTGGCGTTGTCGCGCTGCTTTTAAAATTATTGAAATTGATGAAAAATTTAAACTTTTTAAGAAAGGCAAAGTTGTGGCTGATTTGGGCGCAGCACCCGGTGGCTGGAGTCAATATGTGGTAACAAAAGTTGGCGAAGGCAGGGTTGTGGCAATTGATTTGTTAGAGATGAGCCCAATTGAAGGCGTAAGTTTTTTTCAACAAGATTTTTTGACTTTAGATGCGCCACAAA
>RFXY01000263.1 GCA_009921385.1 Pseudomonadota bacterium | reverse complement strand
TACTCAGGGGGTAGTTTATTGTTGCGTTTCGGTTGAAGTTCTAAAAAGGTAATTGATTTATTATAATTAAATTAAAAATATTGGTTTAGTTTTGTTGTTTTTTCAAATATTTCTACCACTTCTTCATTGATGGTAAAAAATTGTGTTCTTGTTAGGTTTTGCAACGAATCGGCAACAAAAAGGCAATTTAAATTTTGCACCGCCGATAAGCCATCTTCGCCAATAATTTTGTTGCTTCTAATCCAAATTAACTCTTGCACTAAATTTTTTTGCAAAAAGTTAGTCAACAAGCCAGCCCCGCCCTCTAAAAGCACAGAATTAATCTTGTTTTTATACAATTCTTCTAGCAACAATTCTGCATCAAATAAGGCATGATGATCGGTTGGCAAAAAAATTGCTTTATTATTTTGATTGTCGGCAAGCCATTTTTGCAATTTAGCATTATTTTTTTGATCATTGGCGGTTATCAGATAAATTGCAGTTTTTGATTTGCTAAAAACCGTTTCGCAAAAACTAAAATCAAGCTTAGTGCTTACGATAATTTTGATAGGAGAAAGATGTTGCAAGCCTTCCATTCTGCAATCAAGGCTTGGGTTGTCTTGTTTTATGGTGTTTGCCCCAACCATAATGGCTTGATATTTGCTACGAAGCCAATTGCCATATTGCCTTGCTTGATGTGAAGTTATCCATTTGCTTTGTTGATTTTTGGTGGCGATTTTGCCATCAAGAGAAGTGGCGATTTTAGCGGTGAGCCAAGCTTTTTTTTGTTGTGTGGCATAAAAAAAAAATCTATCTTTTGCCTCCTCTTGCAAGCCATCAAGTAGCACCACTTCAATGTTGGCCTCTTGCAAGGCTTTAATGCCTAGCCCGTTTACTCTGTTATCAATGTCTTGATGGAAAACAACCACTTTGGCAAATTGATGTTTGATAATGCTAAGCACACAAGGATTTGTTTTGCCATAATGAGAGCAGGGCTCAAGAGTTATATACATTGTTGCTCCAACCAGCATTTGCTTGTTTTTTACTTTATCGATAGCAATAATTTCGGCATGAGGCCTGCCGTAAACGGCGGTTGTGGCGGTGCTGATAATTTGATTATTTTTAACAATAACACAGCCAACACTTGGGTTTTCGGCGGTGTTTCCTAAATTAATTTTCGCCATTCTTGT
>RFXY01000262.1 GCA_009921385.1 Pseudomonadota bacterium | reverse complement strand
GTTAAAACTTTGATTGCTGACTCAGAAAAAAGGATTTTTTTAATTAAATTTGGCATTATTTTTAAAATTTGAATATTTTTCTTACTTTATTGAACCAGCAAAAAATCTTTAAATATAATCCTTTGTAGATCATAAAAATTAAGCGTTGTAAAGAGAGTAAGATCGAGTGTTGTTTACAACACATGTTGCGTATAACTAAATTCTGCAAATGTTAGCTATAACTTTAAGCTTAGATTTTTACTAACCTAGAAAACGGTTATCTGAATAAGAAAATTTACGATATTTAAGCGCATAGCATTCATGAAAACATGAATGCGTAAGTGCGCATTTCTAAAACGAAATGAATTTGGCTGTATTTGGTTTTTACAATCTATCGCTATCTTATAGTTTTACTTACAATCTCTACCATTATTTTTTGCAATCTGGTGTGAAAAAGTTGAGGTTGTGAGAAACGATAAAATCAGCATAAATGAAATCAACAAGCTAAATCCTTCGGCAATCATTTTATCGCCTGGCCCTTGCACCCCCAACGAAGCTGGTATTTGCCTTGATGCAATAAAAAACTTTGCAGGAAAAATACCAATCTTCGGAGTATGTCTTGGTCATCAAAGTATCGGGCAAGCTTTTGGCGGAAAAATTATCAAACACCAACCAATGCACGGCAAAGTTAGCAATATCTATCATAATCAGCACCAGCTTTTTTATGATATGCCAAACCCTTTTTCTGCCACTCGTTATCATTCTTTAATTATCGATTCGGCATCTTGCCCCAGCAATTTAAAAATTATCGCCCACACTGCCGAAGAAATTATTATGGCAATTGCCGATGATGAAAAAAAAATTTACGGAGTGCAGTTTCATCCCGAATCTATTGCCACCGAAAATGGTTTGCAAATTATTAAAAACTTTGTTTCTTTGGTTAAAAAATAATTTTGCTAAATGTCTATTCTTCAGCATAATTCAAATATTAATAGCATTACCAGCGAGCAGTTTGCTAAAATTTTTGACGATATTTTTAATAACCAATACACCAAAACTCAGATAAGCGATTTTTTGCTAAATCTTAACTTAGCCGATTTACCAGTGAATGCAATATCTGGGGCCGTTAATTCGCTACAAAAACAGGCAATTAAACTCGAAATAAATCAGCATCTTGCCAGCCAAATCATCGATATTTGTGGCACAGG
>RFXY01000261.1 GCA_009921385.1 Pseudomonadota bacterium | reverse complement strand
GAAAAATATAAAGCTTGTTTTTGCTCACTTAATGCTATTTTTACCACACTAGGATTATTAATTTGCTCTTTATCGGTAATTACTGATGCCAAAGTGCCAATGTCGCAATTTGGGTTATGTAGCAAATTGACACACTGCAAAATTAACTGTTCATCGATATTTGGCAAATCGCCCTGTAAATTAATAATAAAATCGTGATTGGCATCAAGTTTTTGATAAGCCTGATAAATACGATCGGTGCCAGATGGTAAATTAGGGTCGGTAAGAACATATTTACCGCCAATTTTAGTAATTTCGTTAGCAATTTCTTGGCAATCGCAAGCCACCACCACTTCAAAGTTCGTTTTGATGGCCTGCTTATAAACTCTGCTTATCATAGTTTGCCCAGCGATATCTGCCAGAGGTTTATTTGGCAAACGAGTTGAGGCCATTCGAGCTGGAATAATAATTATTGTTTTCATAGTTTTTATGATAATAATGTTGTTAGGGCAGAGCTTTTTACTTTAACTTCAAGAACTTCTTGTAAAGGATCAGAAGCAGAGGTAATGCCACCTCCTGCCTGAAATTCAAATTTGTTTTGTTGTAAAATTAAAGTACGTATTACCACCGATAAATTTAGCTGATTTTTAGCAATAAAACCAAGGCAACCGCTGTAAATTCCTCGATGCTGTTGCTCATGTTGATGGGCAACTTTTATAGCTTCAAGCTTGGGGGCTCCTGTCATAGAACCTGGCGGAAAGCAAGCTTTAATAAGGTTGCCATAATTATATTTTTTTGCCAACTTGCCAACAACACTTGAAACTAAATGATGTAAATTTTTATAACTTTGTAGCTCAAATAATTTTGGCACTTCTACACTTTTTGGCACACAAACTTTAGCAAGATCATTTCGCATAAGATCGGTTATCATCAGGTTTTCGGCTTTATCTTTGTTAGAGTTTTGTAAGATTTTTTGCTGTTCTAAATCTTGATGTTGATTATCTTTGCTAGCAATGGTGCCTTTAATTGGCTTGGTAAGAATTTGTTTATTTTTTGCTTGTAAAAATAATTCTGGACTAGCCGAAACAATAAAAGTTTCGTCAAAAACAGCAAAACTAGCATAATTAGCGGGGCTGATTTGCATTAATTTGGCAAACAAGCTAAAGGCAGAAGAGTGGTTAAGAAATGATTATAATTAAAAAGACTATATTCGA
>RFXY01000027.1 GCA_009921385.1 Pseudomonadota bacterium | reverse complement strand
TTTATTGCCGGCCATTGGAGTAATTTTTATTGGTTGTGTAGCGAGAAATATTAAAATTTTTGACGATCATAATGTTAAAAGCTTTGAGATTTTTTTATTTAAAATAGCCTTTCCGTGCTTTCTTTTTTCGGTTACATTTTCTTCTGAATTAAAAACGATTTTCAATATTAAATTTATCTTTGCCTATCTAACAACTTGGTTTTTTACTTTTTTATTGGCAATGTTGCTTCATAAAAATAGCATTCTTAAACAAAGATTCGCCTTATCTTTTGCCTCTAGCTATTCAAATACCACCCTATATTCTGTGCCCATCACATTTTTTTTATTTGGCAACTCCGTTTCTGCTATAATTGCTAACTTAATTCAAGTTATGATTATACAATCTATTATGATAGCAATTCTTACATTTTTTAACAACAACGAAGCTCAAAAAAAGAATGTTTTTTTACAGGTCATCAAAACTCCACTTGTTTTTATGCCGTTTCTTGGCTTATTTTTAAATTATTGGCAATTACACTCTTTTAAAAATAATTTTTTGTATGAATCAATTAAAATCTTAGGAAATGCTGGCACGGGGATGGCTTTATTTATTTTTGGCTTAAACTGCACTGCAATAAAATTTAATGACAAACTGCAAAAAATTAAAGTTATCAAAATGGTTGTAGTAAAAAATTTAATACACCCATTATTTGCCTTATGTGTTGGCTATTTTTTGTTTCATCTTACAGATTATTGGTTAAAAAGCTTAATCATTATAGCTTCTGCCCCAACTGCATTTTTAATTTATGTGCTTACCAATCAATATCAAGCAAATGATGAAGCTATCAAAATCGCCATTATCATAAGTTGTTTTACCTCAATAATAACAGTTACTTTGCTTAGTTTAGTATTTTGATGCATTTAAAAAAGGAGAATATTCGAGATCGGCTTGCAGACACTACAAAGTATACAACTTTTTTTTGTGAGAGAAATATAAAAGTGCTGGGGCAAAATTCCCCTTTTTTAGAAGGGGTGGATTTTTTTGCGATAGCAAAAAAAGACCAAGGTAGTGTTGGGAGCTGATCACCGATGGTTTTTCGAAGAGATCTTACCGTGTGTTGCAAACACTACCCCGTCGACCTTCGGTCGCCACCCCTTCTGCAAGAAGGGGAATATCCGAGTGCTGCTTGTGCCGACACTGCCCAGTCGACCTTCGGTCGCCACCCCTTCTGCAAGAAGGGGAATTTAGATCGAGTGCTGTTTTTATCACTTCAACACTTGATAATTTTCATAAACATTATGCACTCTTAAATATTGCACTTGTTTTTTAGCTAAATATTGAGAAATAAGCAAGGTTTTTTGAGATCTAGATAAATTTTCAATTTCTATGGCATCTAAAAAACTTTTTTGCGAATGGCCAACTAAAATTTCTACTCCCAAATTATGATAAATGACAATTTCTTTTAAAATTTTTATGCATTGTGCGGCATTTTTACTAAATCCCAAGCCTGGATCAAAAATAATATTAGTTTTTTTTATACCTTTAGCAAGTAATTTAGCTATTTTTTGTTTAGCCCAATTAAAAATTTCAGAATTAATGTTGAGATTTGTATTAATAATTAAATTTGGATTAGAATGAATAGCTAAATTATGCATCAAAATCACTTGACATTGATATTGCATGGCTAAATCAACTATTTTTTCATCAACCAAGCCACTAACATCGTTAATTATATCGATACCCATTTCTAAACCCATTTTAATAGTGTGAAAATGATAAGAATCTAAGCTAATTTTGATGTTTTTTTGATTTTCTTTATTAAATGTTTTAATATAAGCAATAATTGACGGTAAAATTTTTAACAATCTTTCTTGCTCTTGTTGTAAAGTGAGAGGTTGAGAATTTGGCTTGGTAGATTCTGCCCCAATATCAATAATACAAGCACCTGCTTGAAGCATTTTTGCCACTTGTTGTAAGGCTAATTCGCAAGTATTGTGCTTGCCACCATCAAAAAAAGAATCGGGAGTTAAATTGAGAATTCCAACTATTTTTACCATTTTTTTTCAAACTTTCTTCTAATTAAAACTGCGGTTAAATTGAGTAAAATCAAAAAAGACAATAAAACCAAAATTCCTGCCGAAGTTTTTTCGGCAAAACCAACTTCTTGAGAGTCTGACCATAAATAAATTTGCACTGGCAAAACCGTGGTAGGATCGCTGAATTTTTTAGGTATATCAACAATAAAAGCAATCATACCAATCATAAGCAAAGGGGCAGTTTCGCCTAATGCTCGCGAAACTGCTAAAATTGTGCCTGTCATAATTCCTGGCAAAGACAGTGGCAATAAATGATGCAAAACAACCTGAAAAGAAGATGCTCCAAGCCCCAAAGCGGCATCTCTGATATTTTTTGGAATTGTTCTTATAGCATTTCTTGTTGAAATAATAATAATTGGCAAAACCAACATAAACAAAGTAAGACCGCCAACTAAACTAGAAGATCGTGGCAATTTAAATATTTGCAAATAAATAATTAAACCAAGCAAACCATAAATAATTGATGGTATGGCCGCCAAATTATTTAAACTCACCTCTATGATATTGGTGAAAGTATTTTTTGGAGCAAATTCTTCTAGATAAAAACCACAAGCCACTGCAAGAGGCATTGCCAACAATAAAAATACCAACATAGTTAAAAAAGAACCAGCTAAACTAGAAGCGATGCCCGCAATTTCTGGTTCTCGAGAGTCTCCGTATTGCCAAAATTGCCAGTTAAAGTAGGTTTTAATTTTTTGCTGTTCTTGCAATTGAGATAGAATTTTTTGTTGCAACAAATTAAGATGATGCTGATTATGATATTTAAATGCTATATCAAGCTTTGAACTTGCCGAAAGCCAAAATAAAAACTTACTACCTAACAAATTTTGATTTTTTTCGATAGCTTGTTTTAGCTCTAGATTGCTAATTTTGCTAATTAATTGATAAAGAGAATTAGTGTTAACAAGTGTGAGAAAATTGTTTGATTAAAGCATCTTTAATGATTTGACGATAATCTATATTTTTTAAATTAGTTTGATTGGTAAGGTCAATTTCGAGAGCGATTTTTGTTCTCAAAAAAGCTGGTTGGGCTTTATGTGTAATTAATAAAAATAAAGTTAATAAAAAAATAATAGCAAAAAATATGCAAGATATTGTCAAGATCTTAAATAAAGCTTCTTTTTTCTTTCGTTGCTGAAAATTATTATAATTAAATTGCATATTTTATTCTTTAATAAATTTGCTGAGAATTTTTTTTAACCAATTATCATTATTTTCAACATTCACCCCTTGATATTTGATAAATTCATTTTGTAAATAGATAAGCATACCTAAAACATTGATGTTAGTGATATTGAGAAAATCAGAAGGAATATTGTTTGGCTTTAAAGAGTAGCCGATGCGTGTATTTTTTTGATAAATTTGTTTTGCTAACTTATCGATGCCAAGAATATTAGAAGATCCTCCGATAATGACAATATTTGAGATTGTTTCTAACGGAATTTTCGCTAATTTTAAATTATTATTCAATGTTTCAAAAATCTCTTCTAACCTAGCTTGCACAATGGTTGATAATTCTATTCTGGTTGGTAGTTTTGCCATTATTTCTTCTAGCATTTCTAGATTGCGATATTTTATCACTTCTTGCTCTTCTATTGGCGATAAAATAATGGTGCTATTAAGAATTTTAATTTTTTCTGCGGTTAAAAAATTAATTCCCAATATGCTAGCAATATCTTTGGTAATGTTTAAACCGCCCAATGAAATAGAAGAACGATAAAATAGTTTATCATCATAAAACAAACAAAAACTGGTAGATTCACTGCCAATATCGATTAACAGAGTTCCTATTTTTAGCTCATTTTCTTTTAAACAAGAAAGCGAGCTAGCATAAGTAGAAGAAATATAATCGTTAATCGACAATTTAGATTTTTTAAAACAGTTCTCAATGTTTAAAATAGTAGTTCGTGAAGCGGTAATTACATGAAATTTAGCAAATAATTTTTCACCACTCATATATCGCGGATTTGCCACTATATTTGCATCGTCAATACGATATTGTAGCGGAATAAGATGTATTGGTTCTTTATGATTTTTCAGGCAAGAAACTCTGATTTTATTAACTAAATTATGAATAGTTGAGTTTTGCACCACCTCTTTTTGAATTTTTTCTGTTGCATTTTGATAACCAGAAGATAATTGGCTTTCGTTTAAAGAAACTATGATTTCTTCGATATTGATGCCCGCCATTTTTTCGGCTTCTGCCACACTGTTGGCAATAGATTTTTGTGCCAACTTAACATCAGAAATCGCCCCAACAGAAATACCTTTGGCTTCTGTGTGGCTATAACCCAGTATTTCAATAGCATCAATACCAATATTAGCAATAATACAAATTAGTTTAGAAGAAGAAAGATCTAAGCAACAAACAATTTTACGATTTTTATAAATATTGCTAACCACCATATTATGAATTTTCTATTGAATCGATTTGCTCTTCTATTGCAAGATCTAAATCGTCTTCGACATCTGCTTCGTTATTGGCTATTCTGGCTACCGCAACCACATTTTCTTCTTGTGTTTTAATTAGGGTAACACCTTGTGAATTTCTGCCAACAATGCGAACCGAATTTATATCGGTGCGAATTAGGGTGCCTTTGTTGGTTATTAACATTACCTGATCTTTATCTTCAACCGCAAAACTAGCAACAACATTGCCATTTCTTTTAGAAGTAATAATATTGGTAATGCCCATGCCCCCACGATTAGTGATGCGATATTCGTAAGCAGAAGTTCTTTTGCCAAAGCCATTTTCGGTGATAGTTAAAATAAACTGTTCATTGCTAGCCATTTTATAAATTGTCTCTAAATTTAATTCAGAATTACCGATTTCTGGCAATGGTTTTGTTGTTTGCAATAAGTCTGAGCGATTTTCTGCAAGCTGTTGATTAAAGAGCAAGGCTTGTTTTAATTGTAAGCGAATTTCAACATCTAGTTTTAAATATTTTTCTCTGGTTTCCATTTCTTCACTGGCATGTTTTAGAATAGATAAAGCGATTACTTTATTTTTTTCCTCAAGATTCATACCCTTTACACCAGTAGAATTTCTACTTTGAAAAACTCTTAATTTATTAACTGGAAAGCGAATGCATTTGCCATTATAAGTGGAAAGTAAAATATCATCGCTACTATTGCATAAAGCAACACCAATTAAAGCTTGATTTTCTTCAAGTTTCATGGCGATTTTACCGCTTGATCTAATATCGGTAAATTGATCCATAGAATTTCTTCTAATATCGCCGTTAGAAGTGGCAAAAACAATACTTAATTCTGCCCAAGTAGACTCATCTTGCGGTAAAGCTAAAATGGTGCTAATCTTTTCGTCTGGTTCAAGCGGTAATAAGTTAACTAATGCTCTGCCTCTTGCTTGCGGATTATTTAGCGGTAATTTATAGGTTTTAAGACGATAAACTTTGCCTTTGGTAGAAAAAAACAAAATTGGAGTATGAGTATTGGTGGCAAAAATTTCGGTAGTAACATCTTCGTCTCGAATATCGATGGCAGATCTGCCCTTGCCTCCTCTTTTTTGTGTGCGATAAGAATCTAGCGGAACTCGTTTTATGTAGCCATTCATGGTAGAAACCACCACCATTTCTTCTTTAGGAATCAAACTTTCGATATCAATTTCAAATTCGGCATCTTCGATGGTTGATTTACGCGGAGTGGCAAATTCGTTTTTAATATCAAGAAGTTCTTGTCTAACCAGGTTCATCATAGCTTGCTTGCTAGAAAGCAAACTTAAATATTGATTAATTTCTTTGGTTAATTCTTGCAATTCGGCATTGATTTTGTTCATTTCAAGACCAGTTAATCTCGCCAATCTCATGTCTAAAATTGCCTTTGCTTGCACTTCGGTGAAATAAAATTGCTGATTTATCACCACATTACCGTTATCTTGCACCAAATTAATGATATGCTCGATATTGCCAACAGACCAAGGTTTTGCTAATAGTTTGGCTTTAGCTTCGGCAGTATCTGCCGATGATTTAATTAGATTAACAATTTCATCGATGTTATTAACTGCAACTGCCAAGCCAATTAAAATATGAGTTTTATCTCGTGCTTTGTTTAGTAAAAATTTAGTTCTTCTGGTGGTTACTTCAAAACGAAAATCAACAAAAATCGTGATAATTTGCAATAAATTTAGTAATTGCGGTTTACCATGATTAAGAGCCAAAGTGTTAACACTAAAATTGCATTGCAGTTCGGTAAAATTATAGAGTTGATTGATAATAACATCTTCTGGAGTATCTTTTTTTAATTCAATCGCAATTCTAATGCCGTCTCGATCGGATTCGTCTCTTAAATCGGAAATGCCTTCGATTTTTTTATCTTTCACAAGATCGGCAATTTTTTCGACCAATTTAGCTTTATTAACTTGATAAGGAATTTCAGTAATAATGATACTGGTTTTTTGATTGTTTTTCTTTTCAATTTTATGTTTACCCCTCATCACAACCGGACCTTTACCAGTTGTTGCAGCTAAATGATGACCAGATCTACCTAAAATAATACCACCTGTCGGAAAATCTGGACCAGGAATTATTTGAATAAGTTCTTCAATAGTTACATTATTGTTGTCGATATAAGAAATACAACCATCGATAACCTCTCCTAAATTATGAGGCGGAATATTGGTTGCCATACCAACAGCAATGCCACCAGAGCCATTTACCAATAAATTAGGAAATCTAGCGGGTAAAACTTTTGGTTCTTGCTCGTTGCCATCGTAGTTTGGCATAAAATCGACAGTATCTTTGTCGAGATCAGACAACATAGTATGGGTAATTTTTTTTAGGCGAGATTCGGTATATCGCATAGCGGCGGGAGGATCATCATCGATTGAACCAAAATTACCCTGACCATCAATTAGTGGCACTCTTAAAGAAAAATCTTGTACCATTCTTACCAAAGATTCATAAATAGCAGAATCGCCGTGCGGGTGATATTTACCCATCACTTCACCTACTATTCTGGCAGATTTTTTAAACGGTTTATTAAAATCGTAGCCACCTTCATGCATCGCAAAAAGAATTCTTCTGTGAACTGGCTTTAAGCCGTCGCAGGCATCTGGGATTGCTCTTGCCACAATAACACTCATGGCATAATCGAGATAAGATTTTTTCATTTCACTTACTAGCGAAACTGGCAAAACATCTTTGGTTGGTAAATTTTGTGGTTGTTGAGTGTGATTCATGGTAAAAATTCAAATTAATAAAACAAAAGAAGTAACGGAAATTTTAACAATAAAAAGTTTTAAATCAATAATTTTAATGCAATTTTGACGATTTTTATATAGACGATAAAGAGCTTGTCATAGAGCTTTGCTCTTGATTTGGCTTATTTATTTCACCGCCAGCAAGTAAAATTTTAATTTGTTCTCCTGTAAGAGTTTCGTACTCAAGCAATGCTTTTGCCAACAAATGCAGATCGCTGTTTTTGGCAAGCAAAATATCTTTTGCCTTGTTATAAGCTTCTTCAATAATTCTTCTTACTTCTTGATCGATCATTTGACTGGTAGCTTCAGAATAACTTTTGTTACTAAACATTTTGTTAGAATCATCTTCTGACAAATCTACCGTTCCTAATTTATCGCTCAAACCCCATTTGGTAACCATATTTTTTGCCATATAAGTTGCTTGCGAAATGTCAGAAGAGGCACCTGTGGTTATTTTGTCGTAACCAAAAATTATTTCTTCGGAAACCCTACCGCCCATAGCCACCACCAAATCGTCTTGTAGCTTCGCTCTAGTGACAGAAAAACAATCATTTTCTGGCAATCGCATAACCAAGCCCAAAGCCCTGCCCCTAGGAATAATGGTTGCTTTATGAATTGGGTCGGAATTAGGAGAATTAATAGCAGTAATAGCATGACCAGCCTCGTGATAGGCAGTAAGTTCTTTTTCAGATTTTTGCATTATAATAGATTTTCTTTCGGTGCCCATCAAGATTTTATCTTTAGCATCTTCTAAATTTTTCATGGTAACCATTTTTTGATTAGATCTGGCAGCCATAATCGCCCCTTCATTTACTAAATTTGCTAAGTCGGCACCAGCAAAACCAGGGGTGCCTCTCGCAATGATTTTTACATTAATATCAGAAGCTGCATTTATTTTTTTCATATGCACAACTAAAATTTGTTCTCTACCTAAAATATCTGGATTAGGCACGGTTATTTGCCTATCAAATCTGCCCGGTCTTAATAAGGCTTTGTCTAAAACATCTGGTCTGTTAGTGGCAGCAATAACCACCACACCTTCGTTATCAGAAAAACCGTCCATTTCTACTAACATTTGATTGAGAGTTTGCTCTCTTTCATCGTTTCCACCACCATAACCCGAACCGCGATGCCTACCTACCGCATCTATTTCGTCAATAAAAACAATGCATGGAGCCGATTTTTTTGCTTGCTCAAACATATCTCGCACTCGACTAGCACCAACACCAACAAACATTTCAACAAAATCAGAGCCAGAGATAGAAAAAAATGGCACCCCAGCTTCACCAGCAATTGCCCTTGCCAACAATGTTTTACCAGTTCCAGGAGAACCAATTAACAAGCAACCTCTAGGAATTTTTGCACCAACTTCAAGATATTTTTTAGGAGATTTAAGAAAATCAACAATTTCACTGAGCTCTTGTTTTGCCTCATCGATGCCCGCGACATCTTGAAAAGTAATTTTATTTTTATTTTCTTGCAATAATTTTGCTCTTGATTTGCCAAAACCAAAAGCCCCGCCACCACCTTTACCAGAAGCTCCTTTGGCAAAAAAGATCCACAAACCAATCATAATTAAAAAAGGCAACCAACCCAACAAACCAGAAGTGATTTTTTCGGATTTACTGATTAATGGTAAAGAATTAATGGCAACACCTTTTGCATAAAGTTTTTCGATTAAATTTGGATAATAAGGCAAATAAGTGTAAAAGGTAGAACCGTCTTTTAAAACACCATTAAGATCATTTCCTTTGATTTTTACTTCGGTTACTTCAGAATTTTCGACTTTATTGATGAAATCAGAAAAATTAATGTTATTTTTTGAGTTGTTAGTGCCATCGAGGTATGCTGACAATGCAAATAAAGCAATTAAAACTATTGCCCAAATAATAAGATTTTTTTTCATTTTATGACT
>RFXY01000260.1 GCA_009921385.1 Pseudomonadota bacterium | reverse complement strand
CCAATTAGCACCACCGAGCCTTTTACTAGGCCTCCGCCTAAAGTGCGATCGAGCTCGGCAATGTTGGTAGGTAGCCTCGGAAAATCATAAGTTTCGCCTAGTAAATTAACTAATTGCAGGGCAGAAGAATTGTTGTTTTGCTCTTTACTTGGAGAGGCTTTTTGGTGGCTAAAATGCGAATTACCGCCTTCGGCAAATTCTTCGACCAAGCTATTCCATTCGTGGCATTCGGGGCACTTTCCTGCCCATTTAAAAGAGATGGCACCGCAAGATTGACAACAATATGCTGTTTTTTTGCTCATAAATTAGCCAATTTGGTGAAGTTTAAAAGAATAATGTTGTAAAAATGGTAAATCGCTATCAAAAAGCCATCTTAAATCGGTGATACCGTATTTTAGCATTGCCAATCTTTCGATGCCAATACCAAAGGCAAAACCTTGTAAATTACTAGGATCGTGGCCACAATTTTGCAAAACATTAGGGTGAATCATACCGCAACCTAAAATTTCCATAAATTTATCGCCCAAGCCGGCCTTGATTCGACCTTGTTGCATAGAATAATTTATATCAACTTCGGCAGAAGGCTCGGTGAACGGAAAAAAGCTGGGGCGAAAGCGAAGTTGCAGGTTGTTGGTGTTAAAAAAGATGGCTAAAAATGTTTCTAAAACCCATTTTAAATGCCCCATATTGATGTTTTTATCAACCACAAAGCCTTCGACTTGGTGAAACATTGGGGTGTGAGTAGGGTCGGAATCTTTACGAAAAACCCTGCCCAAAGAGCATATTTTAAAGGGTGGCTGATGGTTTTTCATATAGCGAATTTGGGTGTTAGAAGTGTGAGTTCGAAGTAGTAAAGGTGAGTTTTTGAGATAAAAAGTATCTTGCATTTGCCTTGCTGGGTGGTTTTCGGCCATATTTAGAGCGGTGAAGTTGTGAAAATCATCTTCAAGTTCGGGGCCTTCGGCAAAAATAAAGCCCAAATTGGTAAAGATTTGTTTGATTTCTAGAATGGTTTTGCTGATTGGGTGCATCGCTCCAACATTTTTAGGCAGGGCAGGGGCAGTAAGATCGAGTTTTTCGGTGGCTAATTTTTGGTTAATTTGTTCTTGCAAAAGTTCATTTTTAAGATTTTCAAGTGAAGTGGTGATGTGATTTTTTACTTCGTTAATTTTTAGACCAACTGCTTTTTTTTGCTC
>RFXY01000259.1 GCA_009921385.1 Pseudomonadota bacterium | reverse complement strand
TACTACATTAAAACCAATAGCGTTTAGCACTTTAATTGTGGCTAGTAAGGTTTCTTGATCAAAAGCCGCCCCCATACAACCCGTAAATAAGCCTACTGTAGCTTTGGGGTGTGAGCTTGGATAGTTATCTGCTAAGCCTTTTAAACTTAGCACCGAAAGTGGCTCTTCTTATACTGCCGATTCAATAATTATCTGCACTGGAGCCCAGGCAAAATGGCTCGGCTTGCCTTCTGAAAAGCATTTTCAAGGCTTTGGTGTTTCTGGTTGCGCTACTTGTGATGGCTTTTTCTTTCGCAACAAAACAGTTATGGTGGTTGGCGGTGGCAATACTGCACTTGAAGAAGCTTTGTATCTTACCAATCATGCTAATAAAGTTTATTTAGTGCATCGCCGAGATGCTTTTCGTGGCGAAAAAATTTTACAAGAAAGAGTTTTTAAGCACAATAAAATAGAAGTAATTTTTAATCATACCTTACAAGAAATTCTTGGCACCGAAAACCCAAAATCTGTCACCTCAGCAGTTCTAATTAACACTCAAAACAACAGTACCAAACAAATTGCAACTGATGGTATTTTTATTGCAATTGGTCATAAGCCAAACTCCGATTTGTTTAAAACCACAGGCTTACTGCTTGATGAAGAAGGTTATATCATTACCAAACCTAACTCAACAGCCACTAATTTAGCAGGTATTTATGCAGCAGGAGATATTCAAGATAAAATCTATCGCCAAGCAGTAACTGCTGCTGGCACTGGTTGCATGGCCGCTCTTGAAGTAGAAAAATTTTTAGCTCATTAACCAAGTTATTATAAAATTTCGCATCAATCAAAATTTCAAAAAAAATTCTTTTGGTGCGAAATGCTAAATAATGAAACTTCAATAAAATCAAATCTTCTCGGCAAATTTACTAAATGCTGATTTTTAGCCACAAAATAATTAGCAGAAGCTTTAATACGATAAATTTGCTTGGCAAATAGCATTTGCTCAATGTTTTGTTTTTTAACTCTAGCTTTTACCTCAATAAAAATTAATTGCTGTTTATGTATGGCAATAATATCTATTTCTCCTGCAAAACATTTATAGCGATTGGCTATAATTTTATAGCCACAGAAAAATAACCAAAACAGGCAAATTTTTTCGGCAAAAATGCCCAATTTATAACTATTTTTTTTGTTGATTAACATAACTTGCTTGGTGT
>RFXY01000258.1 GCA_009921385.1 Pseudomonadota bacterium | reverse complement strand
ATTTTTTATTAATGTGTAGTGAAGAAGTGGTAATAAATATTATTTTATAAAAACATAGTAGGTTTTTTAGTGTAAGAAATTTTATCTCAGTATTAGAATTAATCATCACAATGTTCACGTAAACAATATCCAACCCAAACTTTTGCTTTTTTACTGCAATATTTAACAGGGTCGCCACATATACCATTGCCTACTTTTAAAGTCCACAAGCCTATACCACTAGTACCAATATTGTTAGTGTTGGTTTTATTGTAGGTTTTCCAACATGTTCCTTTTTGGTTGAACAAACAACCATCCCACCATTTTCCATATTCAACATTTAAATATCTCATATTATAATTGCCATTTGAATAAAATTTTGCCTCAGTATTTTCATCGAATTCTTTTTTGTCAGCCTCATAAAATTTTCGTTCACAACTAACTATATCACCGCCACCGTTTTGAGCTGTTCGTAAAGTTCCAGTTTCAAGATTGGTTGGACAATATGCATAAACGGTTTTTTTATCAACAATTCCGTAACCAGCATCGCAAGAAACTGATGTATTATGCATGCTATATCCTGAAACATTAGCAATATTGCAACTATTTATATTGCAACCGCTGGCAGTAATAATTGCTTCAGTGCTTACACCGCTTGTGTTGTTGCAAATATAAGATACAGAAGCTTTGCCATTGTAACCACTAGCACAAGATGATCCTGCAATGGCAGTTGAGGTTGTGGCATAGTTAACATTGGCAGGCAGATTGCTATAGCCAATAGTTGCAGGAACTGCGCAAGTGCTGATCGCACAACTACCATTCCAAGTTCCATCGTTTTGACTTTGACAAGTTCTGGTTTTAGTGCCAGATGCTCCACCACCACAATTAACTATAGCATTTTGACCTGTTGAAACAAGTATAGAATTTGTTATAGATCCAGTTTTTTGACATAAAATACCTGGTTGATGACAATCGGTGTTAGACAAATCAACATCACCTGCTCCGCTAGTTGAGCTATTTAAAGTGCAATAATTGGTGCTAATGCAACGATTTTCGCTATATTCAATTTGCGGACCAGAAGCTCTATTGGCACAAGTTATTGTCGGAGCATTTGTTGTAGCAGTGCCAGAAGGAGAAAGAAGTGAAAAACCAGTAAGGCAAGAAAATTCAGCCCTATCACCCGCTCTCATTGGCAAATCAACTGAAAGCGGAGATATAGT
>RFXY01000257.1 GCA_009921385.1 Pseudomonadota bacterium | reverse complement strand
GTTAGCATGATAAATATTTTGTTTTAGTGTTAATAATTTCTTTAGTTTGTGAATTAAGTAATAAAGAATTAACAGTGAAATGACCTTTTTTATTTTCTTTAACTCCTGAAAGCATATAACCATTAGTAACACCAGCACAAGCAAAAATAATATGACCTCTTGCCATTTGGCTTGCAGTATATTGAAAGTTAAGATCAGAAATGCCCATTTGTTTGGCTCTATTAATTTGATTTTGATTATTGTCAAAAATCAATTTACCCATCATTTGCCCACCCACAACTTGCAAGGCTGCTGCTGCCAAAACCCCTTCTGGAGCCCCGCCAGTGCCTAAATAGCAATCGATGCCATAGTTTGGATTAGCACAAGCAATAACACCTGCCACATCGCCATCGGTGATGAGACGAATTTTAGCACCAGCTTCTCTAGTTTTGGCGATAATTTCTTGATGTCTTGGTCGATCTAAAATCATCACCACCAAATCAGAGGTAGAACATTTTTTTGCCAAAGCAATATTTTTTAGATTATTAGCAACAGAATCTTCGAGATCAATGATGTTTTTTGGCAAATTAGGACCAACGGCAATTTTTTGCATATAAACATCGGGAGCATGTAAAAAACCACCTTCGTTGTTAATGCCTTTGCTAGCAAAAGCAACCACCACCAACGATGATTCTGCCATATTAGCACAAATAGTTGTGCCTTCTAGTGGATCAAGAGCGATATCAACTTTTTCACCACCTAAGCCAACTTTTTCGCCAATGTAAAGCATGGGAGCTTCGTCTCTTTCGCCCTCGCCTATAACAACTTCGCCTGAAATTGGCATATTGTTTAAGCCTTCTCTCATCGCCACAACCGCGGCTTGATCGGCCATATGGTTGTCGCCTTTGCCAATATAAGGATGGCAAGCAATGGCGGTTTTATTAACCAAAGTAATAATTTGTGAAGTAAGAGAGGTTAAAGAAGGCATTAACTAGATAATTTTTGCTCTTTAAATTCAACATGTTTTCTAACAACAGGATCGTATTTGCTAAACAACATTTTTTCTGACTTTTGTTTAGGATTTCTGCGAGCTAAATAGTAGTAGCCAGTGCCAGCCGTGCTGACCATTTTAAATAAGATAGAACTTCTTTTAGATTTAGATGCTTTAGGTTTGCCTGCCATATATTTTAATATTGAAATTAATATTTATAAAACTAATGC
>RFXY01000256.1 GCA_009921385.1 Pseudomonadota bacterium | reverse complement strand
GTGTTGCCGACACTACCCCGTCGACCTTCGGTCGCCACCCCTTCTAAAAAAGGGGAATTTAGATCGAAGTTTAGATTTTATTTTTTAGAAACAACATTTTCTTGATTGCAATTATTTACTTGCTGTTCAATTTCTTCACTACTTAAATCGGGGCGAACTTCAAAAATATTGCTAACAATATGCTCTTTGCCATACATATCGATAATCACTGTTTCTGTGGTTGTTGTTTTTTGTATTGGTTTTTGCTTTTCAGATAAAGAAACTTGTTGCTGAAATTCTTTGGTGAGGTTGGCGATTTCTTCTTGTTGCGACAATTCTTTAAATTGAGCAAGTAAATTTTGATAGATTTTTTTTATTTCTGCCACAATTTTACCAAGCATTCTGGCTAATTCTGGCAAATCTTGCGGTTTAATAAAAATAATCGCCACAATAATCACAAAAATAAATTCTGCTAAAGAAAAACCAAACATAAAAAAATAATTTAACCAAATCTACCTGTGATGTAGTCTTGAGTTTGTTGATTGCTAGGGTTAGTAAAAATATGGTTTGTAGTGTTGTATTCGATAATTTTACCCAAATGAAAAAAAGCAGTATAATCAGAAACTCTCGCAGCTTGTTGCATAGAATGAGTAACAATCACAATAGTAAAATTAATTTTTAATGTATCTATTAATTCTTCAATTTTCGCTGTGGCAATAGGATCAAGTGCCGAACAAGGCTCGTCCATCAAAATCACTTGCGGAGAAATAGCAATAGATCGTGCAATACAAAGCCTTTGTTGTTGACCACCAGAAAGACCCAAGGCATTTTCGTGCAAACGATCTTTAACTTCTTGCCACAAACCTGCCTTTGTGAGGCTAGATTCGACTATTTCGGCTAATTCTCTTTTATTGCTATACAGACCATGAATTTTGGGACCATAAGCAACATTATCAAAAATAGATTTAGGAAAAGGGTTGGGCTTTTGAAAAACCATACCAACTAAGGCACGAAGCCGAACCAAATCGATATCTTTGCCGTAATTTTTGCTATAAATATCTTGACCGTCAAGCAAAATAGAGCCTGTAATTTCGCAGTTTTCGATAGTATCGTTCATTCGGTTGATGCATCTTAGAAAAGAAGATTTACCACAACCAGAAGGCCCAATTAAAGAGGTTACTGTTTTTTCTTTACAAGTAAGATTAATATCAAAAAGTGTTTGTTTTTTATTAT